>CAYSBM010000001.1:0-4271 GCA_964429095.1 uncultured Solibacteraceae bacterium
CCGTTTGCGTGCCGGGCCAGCCCTCGTGCGGCCAGTGCCCGCTGCGGCGTCACTGCGAGGCCCACCGGTTGGGCATCCAGAGCCAGTTGCCCCTCACTGGGCCGCGCAAGCGAATACACCAGGCGCCGCTTCACCTGCTACGGATTGAGCGCAACGGTAAGATCCTGTTTTACTTACGCCGGCAGCCGCCGCTGGCGGGCTTCTGGGAACTGCCGGAGGCGCTCCAGTTGCCGCTGGCCCGCCGCCAGGGCGTCTTGCGCCGCTTCCGTCATAGCATCATGAATCACAACTACCTGGTGACGGTAGAACGCGCTACCATCGAGCGCGCCCCCAAAGGAATGCGATGGTTGAGCATTGGCCAGAGGGAGACCCTCCCCCTAACCACGCTGACCAGGAAGGCGTTGAGACTTCGTGGCGGCAATGACGTGTTCGAATCAGGATAAGGATAGACAAAAGCGGGGAGAGACCTCCATCTCTCCCCGCAGATCTTCTGACCCAGATACCGCTAGAAGGTTAACTTCAAGCCCATCTGTATGTTGCGCGGATTGTTGGACTGGCTGGTGATCATGCCGTAGGTGGCGCTGGTCGGACTGGTGTTCGGGCTGCCGAACAGCACCCGGTTGAACGCATTCAAGAACTCAGCCCGGAACTGGAGCCTTACGCGCTCCTGATAGACCCAGGTGTTCTTAATGAACGACATGTCCCAATTGTTGATCGAAGGAACCCGCAAATCGTTCCACATATATGGGATCCGGCGGGGAGTGAACGCAGGCAGCACCTTCAGGGCGTCCCGGTTGAAATAGTTGTCAATGGTCCGGTTGCTGATCTTGGGGCTGACGCCAGTGGCCAGAACGCTGGGCAACCAAACCGCCTGCCCGGTCTGGTAAATGTACATGGCGCTCCACTGCCACCCGCCGATCACTTTGTTGACGGCCCCGATGCTAGACTTCAGTCCACCCGTACCGAACGGCATCTCGTAGATAATACCCATCGAGACCCGGTGCGGGTTGTCGAATTCTCCGATCATCTTGGAAGGCTTCGGATCGCTGGGTTCGATGAAACGCAGCTCCTCGAGCAGTTTGGACCAGGTGTAGGCAAACTGCACGGTCAATCCGTGACCCATGCGTTTATTCACTGTGGATTGCAAGGAGTGGTAGTAGCTGTCTCCGCCTGTGTTGCGTTGGAGCGTCACGGCGGTGAACTGTGGGTATGGTCTCAGCAATTGCTGAACGGTGATCGTATCGGCGGCCAGCGAACTGCCGGCGGGGATCAGTCCTTTGAACGGATTCGGCACTTTGGCGTTCAATCGGGTGCCCAAAGTGTAATACTTCTGGTCCATGGGGTCGATATCCCGCTCGTTATCACTGGTGCTGGAGCTGAGCGGCAGCCGTGTACCGCGCTGTCCCACATAGTTGATTTCCACCATAACTTCATTGGTGAGCTCTTGTTGGAAGCCGAAGCTCCACCGGAAGTTGCGCTGGTTCTTGCGCCAATAGTCATAGGTGCCAGCCAGGCTCTGCCCCAGAAGCGTCTTCAAGCCTAGGCTGGCGCCTGTGGGAGGAGTCTGTCCGTTCGGGAATGGATTCGACAGTGTGTCGGCCGGGGTCAGACCGCCATCTAGTGAGGTGACCATTTGGGTGTTGGAGGCAAAGCCCGTCGCCCGGACAAACGGTTGCCACCAGACGGAATAGAACACGCCGAAACCCGTGCGCAACACCGTCTTGGGCAGCACGCGGTAGGCCAGCCCGATCCTCGGTCCCCAGGATCTCTTATCCACCACCACGTTCCCGCGGTTGTCGGGCGTGGCGAAGAACAGACCGCCGCGCACCTTGAAATCGCTGACGGGAAGCTCCGGAATCGGGTTGAGCGCATAGGCCGCTTTGGCGGCGGATTCAATGGGGTTGGAAACGTTTGGATCGAATCCTAGGACGCTCTGGTTGTAACGCTCCGTGGTGCCGAGCAGCAATTCATAGCGCAGGCCGAGATTCAAGGTAAGCTTGGATGTCACCTTGTAATCATCCTGGAAGTACCAGCCGTAAAACGGCGCTTGGGGCGCGGTGGCCGCACGGAGGTCGATGGACCCGCTGGCCGGATACCCCAGTAGAAAGCTGGCGATCCCGTTACCCAGATTGCTGCCGGGCGTAAAGGGATTCGGTTGCGTGAAGCCCCGGGTGAAACTGTAGGTGCCGCCTGGCGCATTGGCAGGAACCGCATTGTTCTGTTTCACCTGCCCTTGGAAACCCCACTTCATGTTATGGCTGCCGGCGATTTTAGTGACCCCGGCGTTGAACGAATAGGTGTTGGTATGTTCATACCAGCGGCCTTCGGAGGCGCCAATGTAGTAGCTGTCTTCCACATTGATGCGCGGGAAAATATCCTGCTGCATGGTGGCGACCAGCGCCTTGGGGAAGCCCAGCGTGGTCTGGTCGAAGGGTGGGTGAGTGCCTTGCTGGGTCCACCGGGTGAATCCCGCCTGAGCAGTGATCACCATGGTGGGGCTCAAGGTGATGGCGTCGCTCAAACCGACCGAGGTTTGGGCCCGGTTGTTGCCCTCCAGTTCCCCTACCCCCTTGCCGCCAATGTCCCAGGGTGTCGGCGTGCCCGGGAAGCCCTGGTTCTTGGACCAGCGCACAAACAGGCGGTGGCTGCGTATGTTCGGATCCACACGCACCGAATAGTTCTCGCCGTCGTAGGGAGCGGGAACTTGCGTGAAGTAATTATTGGCGCCCGTGTTCGGGTCGCCAGGTTGGTTCGGAGCCGGGTAGCGCCGTATGATCGCGCTGGAAATGGAGTTGATGCGGCTGGCTGGGATCTTGTTGCCGGCAAACAGTACCCGTCCCGTGCCATCCGGCTTGGTGGTCAAAGGATCAGCGATTTGGAACAGAACGCCTGCGGCATTGTAGGTTTGCGAAAAGTCCCCGGAACGCTGGAGCGCCGTAGGAACCGTAAACCGGTAAGTCAACGGAGTACGCTGGCGGAGCGCTTCGAAGTTGAAGAACCAGAATACTTTATTCTTGATCACCGGGCCGCCGGCGGTCAGACCGAACTGGTTGAAGCGGAAAATGGGGCGCGGAGAGCGGTTCTTGTTTCCGAAAAAACTGTTGGCGTTCAGCTTGTCGTTACGCAAGAACTCGTATGCGCTGCCGTGAAATTCATTGGTGCCCGCCCTTGTGGCTACGTTCACGTACATGCCGCCACCATGCCCGTACTCGGCATCCAGCGCGTTGGTCTGCACGGTGAATTCTTCCACGTCATCCACGCTGGGGATGTAACACACACGGTCGGACACGTTGTTGGGTATTCCGTCCATCAGAAACTCATTCTGGCGCCGATTGGAGCCACTAGCCGAGCTATAGGACACGCTGTCGATGTCAATCAGACCTGTGGTGTTGTTGGTGGGCGTGTTATTGGTGATGCCCGGCGCCAAGTTGATCAACATTAAGGGATTTCGCGCCAGCAACGGCAGTTCTGTGATCACTTTCTGCTGTACGTTGCGGCTAATAGCCGACGTGGATGTTTCCAACAGGGCCGCCTGGGCGCTCACCTGAACCGATTCGGTGAGCTGGCCGAGTTCCAGGTTGAAGTCAGCCGTGGAGCGCCTGCCGGTTTGAACCACAATCCGCAGGGTTCCTTTCTTAAAACCCGACTTCTCCACACTAACCTCATAATCTCCTGGCTGCACTAGTGGAAAGAAGTAGTAACCGATATCATTGGTCGTGGCTTCGCGGGTCTGGCCGGTTCCAAGATTTTTCAAAGTAACTTTGGCGCCGGCCAACAGGGCCGATGAGGGGTCTTTGACCGTCCCATCTACCGTGCCCACTGGCAAAACCTGGGCGGTGAGAGTAAACACCAGCCCGAAGCAAAGACATACAAAGAGTTTCTGAACCATATTCCCTCCCCATGGGAAATGTGTCATAGCCGAAGTGGACTTCGCACCTCTGAACTTCAGGATGATTGTAAAGTGAAGTTAACTGGACGTCAACGGAAAAATTTGGACTACTCTAAGATATGGAAATTGGAATCGCTGCCTGGTTAGTTGCGGCGCTCTCAACGAGCTTGGTAACTGTCCATCCGGTCGTAAACTTGCATGCCCGTCCTGCGGTGGACGCCGAAGTGGTCTCCCAGGCCATCTATGGTAACCGTTTACAAATTTTGGAAGAAAAAACAGGCTGGATTCGGGTGCGAACCTCGGACGGCTACACAGGTTGGGCGCGGCGCGGCGATATGGCGCCGGTCCAAGCTGAACGGCGTGGGTCGGCGTTTGTCACCGT
>CAYSBM010000001.1:4281-30792 GCA_964429095.1 uncultured Solibacteraceae bacterium
TCGACAGCCTGTTCGCCAACCTGTACGCCGAGCCCAGCATCTCGAAACGCGCGCCGCTGCTCATGGTGCCTTACGAGACCAGATTAGAAGTGGTTGCCGAGCCCCAACGAGAGGACTCGGCATGGATTCAGGTCTATCTGGCCGGGGGCGGCACAGCCTGGGTCGAGCGGGAGAACGTTACAACGGACTCAGGGAAGCTGAACGCAAAGCAGATCGCGATGTTCGCCCGCCGCTTCCTTGGTCTTCCCTACTTATGGGGAGGGGTGTCCACGTTCGGTTACGATTGCTCGGGGTTTGTGCAAATGTTGTGCCGGAGGCGGGCAGTGAGCTTGCCGCGCGACGCGCGTGAGCAGGTGAATTGGGAAGGGTTCGAAAAAGATGAAAGCCGCACCTGGCGGCCGGGCGACGTGCTGTATTTCGGCCAGACTCTGGAGCGCGTCACCCACGCCGGGCTATACATCGGAGGCGGGAGAATGATCCATGCCGCACCGCCCTATATTAGAATCCAGGCGGTGGATGAAGTTGCGAGAACTCGCGGCAAGGTCTACGTCAGGAGACTGAAATGAACCGGCGGCAATGGTGGCGAACGTTCGGCGCGGCGGCGGCCATACCGCCGCTTTCCCGAGGCGCCCCCAATCAAATCCGGAGCGAGATCGTGCGCCTGAAGCTGCGGCACACCTGGACGACCACCATGTCGTCCAGCCAGTACCGCGATACGGTACATGTGCGATTCATCTCCGGCGGCATCACAGGATATGGGGAAGGAGCGCCCATTATCCGGTACAAGGAAGATGCCCCCGGAGCCAAGCGAGCCATAGAAAGCGTAAGCGAATATCTGGCGGCGGCGGACCCGCGCGAATTCGCCACCCTCAACGCGGAAATCTTTCGCCGCATCGAAGGCCAGTACGCCGCCAAGGCGGCCCTGGATATCGCCTTGATGGATTGGGTGGGCAAGAAATTCGGCGTGCCCCTGTACCGTTATTTTGGCCTGAACAAGAACGCCATGCCGGCGACCACATACTCCATAGGCATCGACAAGCCGGATCTGGTGCGCGCCAAGGTTCGCCAAGCCCAGGACTTCCTCGTGCTGAAGGTGAAAGTGGGTCTCCAGAACGACGAAGAAATGATCGCCGCGGTGCGCAGCGTGACAGACAAGCCGCTTAGAGTGGATGCCAACGAAGGCTGGAAGGACAAAGAAGAGGCGGCGAGAAAGATCAACTGGCTGGCCAAGCAGGGGGTCGAATTCGTCGAACAGCCCATGCCGGCTCATATGTTGGAAGAGACCGCTTGGGTGAAGATGCGGGTGGACCTTCCCCTGATCGCCGACGAGGCTTGCCTGCACCCGGCGGACATCCCCAAACTGGTGGGCGTCTATGATGGGGTGAACATAAAGCTAATGAAATGCGGCGGCGTCCAGCAGGCTTGGCGCATGATCCAGACCGCGCGCGCCCTAGGATTGAAGGTCATGCTGGGATGCATGATCGAGAGTTCTGTGGGCGTGGCCGCCGCGGCACACCTTGCGCCACTCGCCGACTATGCTGATCTGGACGGCAACCTGTTGATCGCCAACGATCCTTACAGGGGGCTAGGGGTGCAACACGGCAAGATTTTACTGCCGGAAGCGCCGGGGTTGGGCGTTACGCCACACCCCAGCTAAGGATCCTTTTTGCCAAACCAAGGGAGCGGAAAATTACCAGCCTGAGGGGCGTTGTAGTATGCTGAAATTTGAAGTGATGGAAGTTTGGGAGGTCTCATCCATGTACCGTGGACTCAGCAAGTTGGCGATGATAGCGGCGCCTTTTGCGCTGCTGGCGGCAAGTGCTTGCGCTCAGACGACCGCCTTTGAAGGCGAGGTCAAGGGCGAGGATGGCCAGCCACTGAAGGGCGCACTCATCAAGATCGAGCGCATCGACATCAAGGGCAACTACAAAGTAAAGACCGACAAGAAAGGCCGTTATTTCCATGCCGGTCTTCCCATCGGAACATACAACATCATCTGCGAAGTGGACGGCAAGGACCGGGATATTGTGAAGGGGATCCGCTCCCGTTTGGGCGATCCAACGCCGGTCAACTTTGATCTGCAGAAACTCAAGCAGCAGCAGGAGGCTCTGCAACGCGCCGCCGAAGCAGGCACACTCACGGCCGAACAAGAACGGCAAATGTCGGCTGAACAGAGAGCCGCCGTTGAAAAGATGATGAAGGAGCGCCAGCAGGCGCTGGCCAAGAACAAGGCTCTCAACGACGCCTTCAACCAGGGCATGGACGCCTTGAAGGCCAAACAGTGCGAACAGGCCGTTCAGGCGTTCACCAAGGCCGCCGAAATCGATCCCAAGCAGGTGGCCGTATGGGGGAATCTGGCGGAATCCTATGTCTGCCTCGCGGGCCAGAAGACCGGCGCCGAGGCGGAAGCGGCCATGACCAAAGGGCTGGAGGCTTATGTAAAGACTCTGGAGATAAAGGACGACGCGGCAACGCGCAACAACTACGCTTTGGCTTTGGCCCGCGCCAAGAAGTTCCCCGAAGCTCAGGCGGAATTGCAGAAGGCGGCAGCGCTGGATCCCCCCAACGCTGGCCGGTATTATTACAACCTGGGAGCGGTGCTCACCAACATCAACCAGCTTGAACCCGCTGGCGAGGCGTTCAAGAAAGCCATCGAAGCGGATCCAAACTATGCCGCCGCACAGTATCAGTATGGCTTGTACTTGGTCTCAAAGGCCCAGATGACGCCGGACGGAAAGCTGAACCCCCCGCCGGGGACCAAAGAAGCGTTCCAGAAGTACTTACAGTTGGAACCGAATGGGCCGTTCGCCGAGCAGGCCAAGGCCATGCTGAGCAGCCTGGACACCACGATCCAGACGCAGTATGCCAATCCCGACGCTGCGGCCAGCAAGAAAGGCGCCAAGAAGAAATAGCCCGCAATTTCGGGCCCGGCGGGGAGCCTGAAGGAGGCCCCCTGATCCATGTTCCGTGCGCTCGCCTACATTCTCATAAGCCTGCTGCTGCTGACCTTTATTCGCAGCGTCATCGGCCTCATTATGAAGGCGATGAGCGAATTGATGGGGACGGCGGCGGCGCCGGCGGGGCCCCAAGCAAAGTCTGCGCCCCAAGGGGGTGAGCTAAAACGCGATCCCGTTTGTGGAACTTACGTGCCCGAAACCACCGCCGTTACGCTGAAAGTCCGGGGTGAGACACTCTACTTCTGCTCGGCAAGCTGCCGCGACAAGTATAAGGCCTGAGACCGCCTTATTTGTTTCGCAGCCGCTGTTGCAGCCGCAAGGCCTGAGCGTTCAGAGCGTTTAATTGGCGCAGATCCTCCTCGGCCACTGACACGGTATGTTGCAGGCGGCTTAGGTCAGCGCTGGCGGCGGCGGCGGATCCGTCGCGGTCGCTCCTGGCCGCCATTACGCGGTACTGGTCGGTGAGGTCGCGGTATCGCCGTTGAATCTGATTCAATAAGGCATCGCGGCGCTGGCCAATTTCATCCAGTTCACGCATCAAGTTCACCACCTGGGAGCTCCTCTCGTTGAACTTGCGGTTTTCCTCACGGAGCGTGGCGTTTTCGATCTCCAACTGGGTAACCCGTTCGGTGCGGGCTTTCAATTCCGTCTGCATGGCCTCGACGATCCGGTTGGCGCCGGCGAGGCGTTCTTTTAAATCGGCTTCTGAGGCGATTAGCCTTTGGAGCTCGGCGCGTACAGATTCCAGAGCGCCCTCCAGCTCGTGGTTGCGCTCCTCGAGTGAACTAGCTTTGCTGGTGGCCGCGTGCATGCTCTCTTCCAGCTTGCTCAGCATGCGGGCAGCCTCCAGGCGCGCAGCCGTGGCCTTTTCGAGCTGGCGGCGCTCCTGCTCCAATCTTTCCGCGTCCGCCGCGTGAACCGGGGGCATGCCTAACCGGCGGCGCAGATCGTCGTTCTCTTGGGCCAACTGCTCGACCGAGGTGCGCCATTGCCGGCTTTCGGACTGCAAGTCCGCCAAGGCCGCGGCAGTTTGCGTATAAAGACGCGCATAGTGGAAAACCGCCACTGCCGAAGCCACCGCGCCAACCAGCACAAGCAGCATCGACCAACGTAATAGTTTATGCGGCTCAGATGAGTTCATAGTGGCTCACTTCTCCTTGAGGACGAAACGCGAGCGGTAATTCAGGCGCGCCTCGCCCTCCAATGCTACTTGCACGTTTTTCAGCCCTCTGCGGGGCAACTCAATTTCCGCCGCATAGCTGGATACGATCGTGCGCATGGTCTTTTCGATCGAAGCCGGGATGTCGGAAATCGAACGGCAGAAGGCGCTTGCGCCGCCGCTTTCGGCCGCCAGCGACATCAACCCGCTTTGATAGGCTTCGTTTAAACGGTCCGACTGGTAAGACAGATGGACCAGGAACAGCGGCGCGGAAAACGTGGAGAGATTGAGCGCCAGTTTGGCAATCTTGTCCTTCACCAGTCCTTCGGGGAAAACCCGGCTCATGTCGCGATAATCGCTCGAGTTGATCACGGGATTGGTGTAGTCGTCCTGGTAATTATAGATGCTGCTGTCGGTGACATAAAAGACGGCGGCGCGCACGGCGGTCTTGTACATGAGAGCGTCGGCGATTCGCGCCGCTGTCTCCACCGTATCCAAGAGTCCGGCTTTGCCGCTGACCGGCAACGCCTGAATCGCCGATTGGACTGCCGCCCGATCCGGCGTAGGGTCCACCATCACACGCAAGCCATCCTGGGCGCGCAGCAGAGCCACATAGCAGTTGGAAGGCAATTCATTGAGTGAGGTGCTCAAGGCCTTCTTGGCGGTTTCAGCAGCAGTCGGATCGCCGGCCAGATCGAGGACCAACAGCAGGACCATGCCGTCCTGAGGCCCGCGCACCGATACCACACGCGCTGCCTGGGACGCCACTTTGGCCGTCAACTCTTTGGCCGTAATCGGAGCCGAGCCGGGTGGGCGCGCGTCGGTCCAGAAAGGCACGCGCAGAATGGCGCGGGCGCTCTTGGGGGGCGCAGCGGCAAGCGCCAGAAAAGACAACCAAAAGCAAAGGATAGTCCGCACCTAAAAGCTGATCCTCGCTCCCAACTGAATGACCCGGCCGCCGCGGGAGCCGATGATCTTGCCGGCGTTCACGTTCGGCGCGCTGGCCGGGCCGATCACCGAATCCGGATCGTTCCAATTGGCATGATTGAGAAAATTCAGGCCCACGGCGCTGAATTCGACCAGCTTGTCGGCGGAGATCGGGAACCGTTTAGTAACGGAAAGATCGTGGTTCTGATAGTTGGGGTTGCGCAAGCTGGGATGGGTGCGTGGGCCGTTGCCCAAAGTGAAGTCGGGCGGCTGGTCAAAAGCCGCCGGGTTGAACCACAATTCGGCGCTGCGCTTGGAAACGTGCGGATCGACCCCCGGCACCACGTTCACCCTCAGGGCTTGAACGACGCCGGCCGTCTTGTTGTACTGCGGGTGCAGCATGGTAGGCTCACCGCCGATGAAGGTCGTGGCGCCGCTGAACGACCAGCCTTCCACCAGGTGCCGCCGCCAACCGCCAAAAGCCAAGAGTCCCGTCTTGGCCCCGAACGGCAGCTCATACATGTAGGTGAGCGTCATGCGGTGGGGATTGGCTCCCGCCGTCATTGACCATTCGCTCTCACGATTGTAGAAATCCTGCTTGCCGTAAGGACCGGAGTAGTCGTCCATTTGCTTGGAGAACTCGTAGTAGAAGTTCATTGACAGGCCTTTGGTGGAGCGCTTGTCCACGCGAAGAAAACCGGCGTTGCGGTTATAACGGGCAGCCGGGTACTGTCCGTTTAGGTCGTATCCCCTGTATTGTGGATAAGGCCGGAACTGGCTGCGGAAAGACTCGTCGTAAAGCTGGTCCCGGTACTGTAACACTTCGACGTGATAGGCATTGGGGTTCACTGCACTGCCGCCAACATACATATTCTTGCCGCCCGCGTAACTTCCACCCAGCGTAACCACCGCGGCGCCCGGGAATTCCCGCTCCAGCGTAATGCCGGCGGATTGGTAGACGGGCACATTGTCGGTCATGTTCATCAGATCGGCGATGGTGTCGTTCACGGCATCGGCGCGCAGGTCCGGCAGCGGGTGAGCCGGCGCCGGGTAGCCGCGCGAAAGACTCAGTGCGGCGTCAAGCTGGGTGTTGTCAGCCAGAAATGTCTGGCCTAGATTGTAGCCTTGCGTGCCCCATTGGCCGAAGTAAATCTCTCTGCCGCCGTAGCTGCGGCCGAATGACAAACGCAAGACGGTCTTGGTGCCGCCGCGCGGATTCCAAGCCAGGCTTATGCTGGGATCGGCGTGCAGCGTGGTGGGATAGAATGAGCGGCCGCAGCCGCCCCTGCCGGCGAAAACCAACGCCCCGGGACGCCCATTTTGGGGGTTGATGGCGTTCAGATCGACGGTCGACTGGCGGTTGTACTTTTCTGTTCGGGGCGTGTAGCGATTCACGCCCACATACAAGCTTACATTGAGCCCTTTGCGAAACTCGTACTGGTCGCCAAAACCAAAATGGTTGGAGCTGCGGCGAAAATAGGACGGCGAAGTCACGAAGCTGATTCCGCCGCTGGTGGCGTCACCCAGGAGAAAACTGGCGAAAGCATGGCCGGTGTCGATAATGCCGGGCAGGCGCGTGAGCCCCGTCGAGAAACTCATATAGCCTGCCGGGTAATCGGGTGAATAGGTGTTGACCTGCACCTTAACCCACTGAATGACGGCGCGCAGCGTGTGCTTGCCGTGCCGGTGCGACACCGAATCAGTCCACACATAGGTATTGCGCGTGTTGCGGCTTTCCGGCGACCCTCGGCCCGTGCTGACATAAGGACTGAAAGAGAAGCCCGGGAATGCAGCGCCGTAGGTCCCTTTCAGACCCAGCAGAGCGGGGTAGTCGGTTTGGTCCTCGGAGCCGGTCTGGGAGCCGGCTGTCACCGCCTGAAACGTGAAAGTGGTCACCGTGCGCGCCGAAGCGGTGAAGACAAGCGCCAGCGAACCGCGCCGGTTGTGGAAGACGCGGTCCGCCGCACCGGGATCCGCCGCCGTGGGGATCAACGCCGCAGCGTCGGCCAGGCCGTTGGAAAACGACAAGCCTAACGTCAGGCGGTTGCGCTCGTCCACTATATGGTCGAGCTTGCTGATCATGCCGTTGGCGGTGTTGCGTTCCGGGCTGACGATGAAATAGTTGTTCCGGTCAAACGGCCCGGCAGAAGCATTGGCTCGGGGATAGTATTCAAGCACCTTCCGGGCGACCGTGTCGATGCGCGGTGAGGGGATGCGGTTGCCCGGGAACGGATCGCGCAAGTACTGAAGGTTCTCGAGGCTCACCTCGCGGCCGGGGTCGTATTCTGGAGTCGGGCGCGTCGACTTGGGATCGTAAATCGGGAGAAATAATCCTGCTTGATCTACAGTCTTGGAAAAGTCGCCCTCGCGTTCGCCGTCCGTAGCCACAGTCTTTAAATAGGAGCGCGAGATCCCCTCGCGCACGCCTTCGTAAGAGAGCGAAAAATAGGTATTCCGGCCGCCGTGATACAGCCGGGGAATCCAGACCGGGCCGGCGACATTGAAGCCGAACTGGTTGCGGCGCAGCAAGGACTTGTCGCCGCCACGCTGCACAATCTCGTGCGGCACTGCATCCAGGAAATCGTTGCGCCAATTCTCGAAAATCCTGCCGTGCCAGGCCATTTTGCCCCCGGCATGCCGCCGCGTTCGAGCCGGGCTGTCGGGCCGGATTCCCAGATTGCGGGTCTGGATTTTGAATTCCTCGACGGCCTTCTCCAACTCGGTTTTCGGGGCTTGCGGTTGGGCCAACAAACAGGCGGCCAGCACCGGCGCATACCTCACCAGCCTCATGGCGCTCCGCATAATATGAGTGTACCCTGAAGCTTGATTATGAAACTCCGGGACATCGCGGCCGCGCTCGGATGCCAGTTGTCGGGCGACGGCGAAATTGAGATCACCGGCGTGGCGGGAATGGATCATGCCACGGCCAGCGAACTTACTTTTCTTGCCAATCCCAAGTACGCGCACAAAGTCAAACACACTCGGGCAGCCGCCATTCTGGCCGCTGAGCCGGTGAGTGGCCTGCCCATCGCCACACTGGTGTCTCAGAACCCTTATTTGGATTTCGCGCGCGCTTTGGAGCTGTTCTACCAACCGCCCCGCCCCCGGCCCGGCGTCCATCCGCTGGCCTGGATCGACGCCGGGGCGCGTATCGGTGAAAACGCTTCGATCGGACCCTTTGTCTGCGTGGGTCCAGGCGTGGTGATAGGACGCAACGCGGTTCTGCACCCCCACGTCGTCATATACGAGGGCGTGCGGATCGGCGACGATTTCACGGCCCATTCCCACGCCACGGTGCGCGAGTTCTGCCGCATTGGCAACCGCGTCATCTTGCAGAACGGGGTGGTCGTGGGCGGCGACGGATTTGGCTTCGCCAAGCGCAAGGACGGCACGCACTATAAGATCGTGCAGAGCGGCATCACCGTGATCGAGGACGATGTCGAGGTGCAAACGTTGACCTCGGTCGATCGCGCCACGGTGGGAGAAACGCGCATCCGCCGCGGCGCCAAGATCGACAGCCTGGTGCAAATCGGGCACGCTTCGGTGGTGGGAGAAGACAACATTATCTGCGCGCAGACCGGCCTGGCCGGCAGCAGCGTACTGGAGAAGAACGTGCTGCTGGCCGGCCAGGTGGGCGTCAGTGGCCACCTCACGATCCACGAAAACGCCGTGGCGTATGCGCAAAGCGGCATCGGCGGAGACGTCGCCGCCGGCAGCATCGTCTCCGGCTCGCCGGCCTTCGACGCCGCACTCTGGCGCCGCGCCGTGGCAGCCTATCCGAAGCTGCCGGAATTGCTCAAAACGGTGCGAGAATTGAAAAATAAAATCGAACGGCTTGAAGCCGCCAGCAAAGGTGAAAACCGTCATGAATGAGCAAAGCACGCCCAAGTGCCGCCGCCCGGTCGCTTATAAGAACACGGAATTCATGGAGAGTTCCGACGCGCGGCCGTTGCGAATTCTTTCCGAATATCTGGAGCCTTTGCACCACTTCCGCAACGAGCGTGTGCGTGACACCATCGTGTTCTTTGGTTCGGCGCGCATCCAGGAAGGCGGCGCGATGAGCCGATACTATGAAGAGGCGCGGGAGTTGGCGCGGCTGCTTACGGCCTGGTCCAACGGCCTGGAAAACACCTCGCGCCGCTTTGTGGTCACCACAGGCGGCGGACCGGGCATCATGGAAGCGGCCAACCGCGGCGCGCAGGAAGCGGGCGGCAAGACCGTGGGATTGAACATCCGGCTTCCGCACGAACAATGGCCCAACCCTTACATCACGCCTTCGCTGTGCTTCGATTTCCATTACTTTTTCATGCGCAAGTTCTGGTTCGCCTACCTGGCCAAAGCCCTGGTGGTGTTTCCCGGGGGCTTCGGCACTCTGGATGAGCTATCCGAATTGCTCACCCTGGCGCAGACGCAAAAGCTGGAGAAGAAGATTGTCATTCTCCTTTATGGAACCGGCTTCTGGCAGGAAGTGCTCAACTTTCCGGCCTTGGTGCGTTACGGCATGATCAGCGAAAAAGATCTGGAACTATTTGAAACTGCGGACGACCCTCAGACCGCGTTGCGCAAACTCCAGGACGGATTGACCCGCTACTATCTGCGACCGGGCGAACCTTTGCCGGCGCCGGAGCAGGAGACCCCGGAGAGCGCCAAATCACGAATCTGAAATGAGTTGGTAGGCGCGTCTGTTCTCGCTGGCGGCCTCTGCGGGCTGGGCTGGGAAAGCTGTCTTCGCCCTGGCTGCACTCTACGCGCTCTGGCGCATCGTTTGGCCGGACACCTCCTTTCTGGCCGCTGTTCCGCTCTCACTGGCGGCGGCATGGATGGTTCTGCGCGTTACGCGCCTGCTATTGAAGAAGGCCATCTGGCGGCTCCGCAACCGACTGGTTCTTTGTTACATTCTGATCGGCGTGGTGCCGGTGGTCCTGGTTGTGGCGCTGGCTGGGATTGGCATCTGGCTGATGGCCGGGCAGATCGCCGTCTATCTGGTCACCTCGGAGCTCAACCATCGCGTCCGCGCCATGGAGGCGCCGGTGCTCGGCCTGGTGGCCCTGCCCGCGGCCGAGCAAGAAACCCGTCTCCGCTGGATGGCGCCCTATCTGGAAAGCATATTCCCCCACATTGAGCTGTACCTGCGGGGCCCCCGGGAACTTCGTTTCCCGCCCGGCGCAACCATCGGGCCTCCAGCCGAAGGATGGGGGAACGCGCGCGGCTTGGTGCTGAAGCAGGGGCGGCTTTACGCCTGGGTGCATGTGCGGCGCGGAGACCGGCAAGCCGTCCTGGCGGCGCCGTTAAGCCGGGAGATCCTGGACGGCCTGGTGCCGAATCTGGGGCAGGTGACGCTGTTGATTCCACGCGCATTCACCAACACGGGCCCGCCCGCTCCGCGGCGCTCACGCATTTCCGTTGTCAGCGCGCCGCAAGAAGAAGGCGACCTCCCTCAGCCGGAAAGGCTGCCGCCCCCGGCCAACCGCCTGGACGTAGCCGTGAGCTGGGCGACCGACGTCTTTGTGGCGAATTGGGACAAAGCGGAGCAAAACGCGCCAGGCATCTTGAAAGTCAGCACCCGCCCCTCGGCTGTATTGCGCAGCGTACTAATTCAGAAAGCGGAACTGAGCCGCGTGGCCAGGCTGTTGTTCGTCAGCGTGGCCGTCGCCTTTCTGATCGTGGAGTTGATTTCGCTCATCATCGGCGCCTCGCTTACACGTTCTATCACCGGCGCGGTGCATAACCTGTATGAAGGCACGTCCAAGGTCCGCAGAGGCGACTTCAAGCACCGCATCGCGGTGCGAGGCGACGATCAACTGGCCGCCTTAAGCCGCTCCTTCAATCTCATGACCGAGGATCTCGAGCGGCTGCTGGCGGTGGCTAAAGAGAAGGAGCGGCTGCAATCGGAAATCGAAATCGCCCGAGAGGTGCAGAACCAGCTCTTTCCCAGAAATGTGCCGGAGAGCCGGACTTTGCAACTGCTGGGCCGCTGCAACGCCGCGCGCATAGTCTCGGGAGACTACTACGACTATCAGCCTCTTGCCGGCGCCAAGATCGCGCTGGCCTTTGGCGACGTGGCCGGAAAGGGCATCTCAGCAGCTCTGCTGATGGCCACAGTGCAAAGCTCGTTCCGCACGCAGATTCACGCCTGTCTGGAGGCCGCCGGCGCAGCCGCCGCCGGCAACGTATCCACCTCGAAACTGGTTTCGCAACTGAATCAGCACCTGCACTTGCATAGCGCGCCAGAGAAGTACTCGACGTTCTTCTTTGGCGTCTATGATGATTCAACCGGTATTCTCACCTACACCAATGCCGGACACCTGCCGCCTATCCTGTTGCGCGGAGGTTGCGCCACGCTGCTGGAAGTGAACGGCATGGTGGTGGGAGCGTTTCCTTTCGCCGAATATGGCGAGGACCGGCTCCAGTTGCAAAGCGGCGACGTTCTGGTATGTTTCACCGATGGGATTACGGAGCCAGAAAACGAGTACGGGGAGATGTTCGGGGAGCAGCGGCTGCTGGAGGTGCTGCTGAAGAACTCGCACCGTGACCCTGGCCAGATTATCGACGCCGTCATGGCCGCGGTACATGAGTGGACCGGGTCGCCGGAATTGCAAGACGACATGACACTGCTGTTGGCCCGTAGAATCTGAGAAGAATCTATGCCCAAGCCCTTCAAGCGCATGTGGCTGATCGCCGTCGCTATGGCCTTCGTGCTGGCAGCGGGCACCATTGGGTTAGCGCTGATTGAGGGCTATCCGCTGTTTGACGCTTTTTACATGACGCTGTTTACCGTAACCACGGTGGGCTACAGCGAGCTTCGCCCCCTGAGCCATGCCGGCCGCATCTTCAATTCCTTCATCATCCTGTTCGGTGTCACCGTCATGTTCTTTGCCATCGGTGCGATGACGCAGGCCATCATTCAGCTTGAGCTGGGCGACATCTTCGACAAGCGGAGGATTCGGCGCATGATCGACAATCTGGCAAATCACTACATCATTTGCGGATATGGCCGCGTGGGACGTGGAGCGGCGCAGGAATTGCGCATCGCCGGTGCGCCCTTTGTAGTTGTGGAGCGGGACCCGGAACGCGCCGGACAGGCGGTCCGGGAAGGGCTGCTCGCCTTGACGGCCGACTCCACGCGCGACGAGACGCTGCACGCGGCCGGCGTAAAGCGGGCGCGCGGCCTGATCGCCGCGCTCGGCGCCGCCGCGGCGCGCCTCTTCGTCATTCTTTCGGCCAAGACCCTGAACCCTATGCTCAATCTGGCGGCGCGCGTGTCGGAAGAAGAAGCCGAACAGAAGCTGCGGCGAGCCGGAGCGGACGCCGTGATCGCGCCGTACGCCATCACCGGCCACCGCCTGGCGCAAGCGCTTCTCCGTCCCCATGTGTCTCAGTTTCTCGACTTCACCGAGAACAGCCCGGAGCTTGATGTGGCCATTGAACAGATTCGGGTCAGCGATGCGAGTCCGTTAGTCTCCAAATCTCTCCAGCAGGCGCAGTTGCGGCGCGATTTGGGCGTGGTGGTCCTCGCCATGCGCAAATCGAGCGGCAAAATGGTGTTCAACCCGCCAGCGGATGCCGCCATTGAAGGCGGCGACTATCTAATTGTGATGGGCCGGCACGCCGATCTGCGCAAGCTGGAAAACCTGCTCACGGAGGTGCGTGTATGAAGGTGCTTACAGCCGCTCAAATGCGGGAGGTGGACCGCCGCACGCAGGAACTGGGCATCCCGGGCATCATCCTGATGGAGAATGCCGGCCAGCGCGTGGTGGAGTTTCTCGAGCGCGCCTATGCTCCGCTGGCCGGCCGCCGGATCGTGGTCTTCTGCGGCAAAGGCAACAATGGCGGCGATGGATTGGTAATCGCGCGCCAGCTTTATACCCGCATCCGTCCGCGCGCGCTGGATGTTGTGCTGGCGGCGGATCCAGGCGAACTGAAAGGCGAGGCGGCGGAAAACTTCCGCATGCTGGAGGCCTGCGGCTGCCCCTATGCGCGCGGCGTCAACGCCTCCATGCGCACCGCGGACTTGATTGTGGACGCGCTGTTAGGCACGGGCCTCAGGGGTCCGGCTTCCGGCGCCGTCCTGGATTTCATACGTGAAATCAACAGCGGATTTCCGCTGGCCAGCGTGGTCTCGGTGGATATACCAAGCGGCTTGCCCAGCGACGCGGGTCTGGAAGCCGGCGAGTATGTGCGGGCCCATCACACCGTGACATTCACCGCCCCTAAGCTGGCCCAAGCACTCCCTCCCTATTGCGATTGCATGGGTTCGTTGCACGTGGCCGCGATCGGCAGCCCGCCTTCGCTATACGAGGACGACCCGTCGATTTTTCTATCCCTGGTCGAAGCCGGGGATCTGGCTCCGTTGTTCACGCCGCGCCCCCGCGGCGCGCACAAGGGCAATTTCGGCCACGTCTTGGTGATCGGCGGTTCGCGGGGCAAGACGGGCGCGGCGGCGATGACCGGCATGGCGGCCTTGCGAGCCGGCGCCGGCCTGGTGACCGTCGCCACGGCGGCATCCGCAGTCCCTGTGGTCGCTGCCCACGCGCCGGAACTGATGACGGAAGCGTTGCCGGAGACCCCGGAAGGCGCCATTGCGCTGGAAGCGCTTACCAGCGGGCTCCTGAGCCAATTGCTCAATGGCAAGGACGTAGCGGCCATTGGACCCGGCCTGGGAACCAGCGCGGAAACGGTGGAGCTGGTGCGCCGCCTGGTAGCCGGCGGTGCTCTTCCCATGGTGGTGGATGCGGATGGATTGAATGCACTCGCCGGCACGGACTTTCGCGGCCGCGCCTTGACGCTTACCCCGCACCCTGGAGAAATGGCGCGGCTGGCGGGGAACACCGTCTCGGCCGTGCAGGCCGACCGGGTCGCTACGGCGCGCCGTTTCGCCGCCGCTTGCAATGCCACTGTGGTGCTCAAAGGCCAGCGCACGTTGATGGCTTTCTCCGACGGCCGCGTCTGGATCAACCCTACCGGAACCCCGGCTATGGCCACCGCGGGCAGCGGAGACATCCTCACCGGCTTGATCGCCGGACTGGCGGCGCAATTTCCGGCCGACGCTGTTCGCGCCACTGCCGCCGCAGTCTACCTGCACGGGCGCGCGGCCGAACTGGGCGCTGCGGAACTGGGCGAAAAAGCTCTGCTGGCGACCGACCTGCTGGAGTATCTGCCGGAGGCCATGGATGAGTGTGCGCGCCTGGCGGACTAGCAGCGAAGAAGAAACGATAGCGGCCGGCCAGGCCATTGCCGCGGAGCTGCCCCGGCGCGGCGTGGTGATGCTGATCGGCGAGTTGGGCGCCGGCAAAACGACGCTGTGCAAGGGCATCGTGTACGGTCTGGGGGCGGCGCAGTTGGACGAGGTATCCAGCCCTACCTTCACGCTCATCCATGAATACGGCACCGGTCCGGCGGTCTACCATATCGATCTGTACCGTTTGGAAACCGAGCGCGAGGTGGCGGCTCTGGGTCTTGAGGAAATTTGCGACCGGCAGGCGGTGGTCTTGATCGAGTGGGGGGAACGCTTTCCGTCCCTGCTGCCTGCCGAGCGTATCGAGATCCGTATCGAAGAGGCCCCGGACGAGAGCCGTTTGATCAGGGTTGAGCGCCTGCCGGCCTAGTCGGCATCTTCCCGTCCGCGGCTGAGTTCGAGCACCACGTCGCGAAAATTTTCGAATACCCGGCTACGCCGGACTTTCATGGTGGCCGTGAGTTCCCCGTGCTCGATGCTGAAGTCGCGCGGAAGGATGCGGTAGCGGCGGATCTGCTCGAAGGGGGCAAGCTGCCGGTTGGCCCGCTGCACCGCCTGGCGGACTTCAGCCTCAACCGGCGGCGCGGAGGCGATCTCGCCGGGCGGCCGCCCACGCCAGGCACTCATGCCCTCCAGCGCTTCAGCGGCCGCGCAATTCACCGTGATTAAAGCCGCAACATAGGGCATGCCGTCGCCGATCAGAAGCACGTTGCTAATGATGGGCTCCATCCTAAGAAGGCTCTCGATGCGGGAGGGAAAGATCTTCTTGCCGTTGGAAGAGACAATGAGCTCTTTTTTCCTGCCCGTAATGTAAAAGTAACCGTCCGCATCCATTTCCGCCAAATCGCCGGTGCGCAGCCAGCCATCAGGCAGGACTTGGTGCGTGGCTCCCGGGTCCTTGTAATAGCCCGAGGACATGCAGGGTGCGCGCAGCAGCAGCTCTCCATCTTCAGCCAGCCGCGCCTCGGCGCCGGGCAACATCTTGCCGATGCTGCCCGGCCGGGGCGCTTCGAGAGGATTGAAACACACCACGCCGCCTTCAGTCAGGCCATAGCCTTCGACGAGCGGCATGCCAATAGCTTCGTAGAACTCGGCCAGGCTGCGGCCGAGCGGGGCCGCGCCGGATGCCGGGATGCGCATGCGCCCGCCCAACCGCGCCCTCAACTTGCCGAACACCAACCGGTCGGCGGCCGCCAGATAACTGCGCATCCAACGCGGAGGTTTCTTGCCCTGGCGCCGTAATTCCGCCGCTTTGAGGGCCAGCCCCAGCGAGACGTGATAGACCTTCTGAACGTAGGCCGGCTGTTTGCGGATTTCCGTACAAATGCTGGTATAAACGCGCTCCCATAGCCGCGGAGGGGCCAGAAAGATGGTGGGCCGTATGCGGCGTATCTCTTCCGGCAGCCGTTTCAGGCCTTCGGAAAACCACACCGGACAGCCTACGCGTAGAGGCAACAATTCGACCACCACGCGCTGCGCAATGTGCGCCGAAGGCAGAAACGCCAGGATGCTGTCCCGCGGGGTGGCCGACGCCAGTCCCAGAATCATCTCCATGTTCGCCACCAGAGCGCCGTGGGTTACCAGCACCATTTTCGGTTCGCCCGTGGCGCCGCTGGTCAGGTAAAGGATCGCGGGATCGTCCGGGTTGAGGTTCTCGGCTAGACGGCGCCTAAGATCCCCACTGCCCAGCAGCGCCTGCCGCCCCAACTGACGCAGTTGGCGCAGGTTGAGCGCGCCTTCAGCCTCGCCGGTTAGCAGAAACCACATCAGGCGCTGGCTACCAGATTCATTGCGAAGCGCAGCCAGCGCGCCAGGGTCGCTCACAAACACCGCCCGGGCGTCGGCTGCGCGGATGCGCCGCATAAGCTCCGGCTCCGGATAGGTGGGATACAACGCCGCCGCAATGCACCCGGCCGTCATCGTTGCCAGATCAGCGAGATAGAATTCGGCTCGAGTCTCCGAATTCAAGGCCAGGATGTCGCCCTTGCGAAAGCCAAGCTGCCGCAAGCCGGCGGCAATTTCCTCCACCGCAGCGCAGTACTCGATCCACGAGTACGTCTGGTACTTTCGGACTCCGTGCTCCGTCACTGGCTGGTGCAATGCCGGAAGGCGGCCGTACCGGGCAGCGGCCAGCGCCAGGGCCCCGTAGACCGTGCGCGGGCTCATTCCTTCAGATCGTAACACGCACACCAGGTGCGGCGTTTGACTTTGCTTGCGGCTGAACGATAATTGAAGATTCACCCCATTCCCAGAACCGTGTGAGGAACACCAGGTGAGTCACAAACCCATCCGGCACCTGCGATGGTGGATCGCAGTGTTGCTGTTCACCTCCACCATCATTAACTACATTGACCGCCAGACCCTCAGCGTGCTGGCGCCTTTTCTCAAAGAGGAATACCGTTGGACGAACACTGACTTTGCGACCATCCTGATCGCCTTTCGCATTGCTTACACCATTGGCCAGGGGGTGTGCGGCCGCCTGCTGGACTGGCTAGGCACGCGCCGCGGTTTAAGCATTACGGTTTTCTTCTACTCCGCAGTCGCGTCGCTCACAGCTCTCGCCAGCGGGATATGGAGCTTCCGTGTATTTCGTTTCTTGTTGGGTGCGGGTGAGTCGGCTAACTGGCCCGGCGCGACCAAAGCGACCTCGGAATGGTTTCCCGCAAAAGAGCGCGCCTGGGCCGTAGCTATGTTCGACAGCGGATCTTCAATTGGAGGCGCCATAGCGCCTTTCCTCGTCTTGTGGCTCTACCACACATTTCATAGCTGGCGGCCGGCCTTCTTGATCACCGGGTCACTCGGATTTCTCTGGCTGCTGGCCTGGCGGGCGTTGTATCACCCGCCCCGCCAGCATCCGCGGCTCTCACCGGACGAGCTGCGCATCATCGAACAGGGCCGCGAACCGGCCTCCACATCCAGCACGGACCTGCCCAAGGTGAGTTGGGGCAAACTGCTGCGCTACCGTCAGACCTGGGGCATCATGCTTGGCCGCTTCTTGCTGGATCCTTACTGGTTCCTGGTTGCCGAATGGTTCGCGCTTTACCTGATGAGCAAAGGGTTTAAGATCGAGCAGAGCGTGTTGGGATTCTGGGCGCCCTTCCTAGGCGCGGATCTCGGCAACTTCTTCGGCGGCGCCCTGTCGAGTTGGTGGATTGCCCGCGGCTGGCCGGTAGGCAAGAGCCGCCGAGCCGTGATTCTGATCTTCGGACCCAGCATGCTGGTGTTGATTCTGGCCGTCTATGTCAAGAGCTACGTCCTGCTGATCCTGCTGTTCGCCTGGACGACGTTCGCCTACGCAGCCTGTTCGACAATGTTTCTGGCGCTGCCAGCCGACGTATTTCACACGCGGGCGGTGGCTTCGGTGAGCGGACTGAGCGGCTCGACGGCCGGCATCGGCACCCTGATCTCGACTTACCTCATCGGCCGCATCACCGACAAGTTCAGCTTCGAGCCCATCATCATTGCCGCTTCGTTCATACCCTGCATCGCCACGCTGGTATTCGTGGCCATGGTCCGCGCGCGCAAGGCGCCGGATCCGGACGGAATTGTGCAACATTTCTAGGGAGCCGCGCGCGGGTTTGCGGCCTGGCGGCCAATCCGTTAGATTGGGAATTGACCGGCGGAGGAATGGCCGAGTGGTTGAAGGCGGCGGTCTTGAAAACCGTTAGCGGGGCAACCCGCTCGGGGGTTCGAATCCCTCTTCCTCCGCCATAAGCCTGTGCCAGCCCCGAGCCCCGCTAACCGCCGCAGTTTTGTCCGCTGGGCGCTAAACCCTTTACAATCGGGGTAATGGAAGCGAGCGGAGGCACGCTGCGGGGACGCATAGAACAACTGTTGCAGGTAGACCCGGAGGTCAAGCCGCGCGTCTATCTCCAGGTATTCAAGAGCGCGGAAATCCTGAGCCTGAATTACGCCCTTGAGCTGCTGTTCTCGGCAGGCATCGCGACGCTCGGCCTGGTTTTGAATAGCCCGGCCGTGGTTATCGGCGCCATGCTGATCTCGCCGTTGATGGGACCGATCCTGGCGGCGGGGCTGGCGCTGGCAGCCTCCGATATTTATCTCGGCATCAAGTCGCTCATCAGCATCGCCGCCAGCGTAGCGGTGGCCATCTTGTTTTCCGCCGGGCTGGTTTGGTTGCTGCCCTTCCAGATGCCCACGGCGGAAATCCTGGCCAGAACCAGCCCGAATCTTCTCGACCTGGGCGTGGCGCTGCTTTCCGGCCTGGCGGGTTCGGTAGTGGTGTGCCGGGGCGGAGGCGGCGGTGGAATCACGGCGCTGCCCGGAGTCGCCATCGCCGTGGCCCTGATGCCGCCGCTGTGCACGGTAGGCTTCGGTGTGGGTAACCAGATGAACTGGAACATCATCAGCGGCGCCGCGCTGCTGTTTGCAACAAACCTCGCCGCCATCGTTGCCAGCGCATTTGTGGTCTTCTATGTCGTACGCATGGACGCTCCCCAGATCCGCACTAAGATTGGTTATGCCACGCTCGAAGAGGCCTCACCCGACCGTCTCTACCAATTCCTGACGAAAGCCGGCTTGGGCCGTTCGTTCGGCGACATCGGGCACTTGCGCTGGCGCATCCTGATGCTGGCGGTCTGCCTGGCGATCCTGTTCGTCCCGCTGCGGCGCTCTTTGAACCAGTTGCGCGACGAGACCATCACACGCAGCGCAGTTCGCGATGCGATCCGGCTGTTGGGTCCGCCGGACAGCATTCTCACCCAGAGGTTCGAGAGCGGTCCGGAGCGCATCCTTCTGCGCTTAGTGGTCGCCACCTCGATTCCCACAGGACGGATCGCGCAGGCGGAAAACATTCTCATGCGGCGCACGGGCAAGCAAGCCACGGTACAGGTGCGAAAGGTAGCGAGCGAGGAAGAGTTGGCGCTGCTTCGTGATCAGGTGCATTCGCCGCCGGCGCCCCCACCGCCGGTTCCGCAAACGTTGGATTCGATGCGTACGGAAGCGTTGGAGCGGCTAACCGCCGCCGTCGCCGCCGCCTGGCCCGAAAAGACCGCGCCCTTGCCGGCGTGCGAATTGATCTTCCAGGCGGGAGAACTCGCCGTCAGGCTGACTTACCAGTCGCGGGCGCCGCTTGACACCGGCGCCGGCGAGATCCTGGCCAGAGTGCTGCGTGAGCGCCTCCAAGTCGATAAGTTGCGGCTGGTGCTGGCGCACACGCCTCCGCAACGCTCCTCGCGCAGAAAGCCGCTGGTGCGGGAATCCGCATACCTGGCCCCGGAATGAGCGGAAGCCGCGAGCGGCAAAAGAGCGCAGGCGTGCTTTTCGAGCTTTGCGGTGACGGGAAGTTGTAGCATCAAAAGAGGCCATGGGAGTTTCCGCCGTTTTTGCCCCCTCGCTGCTGCTGGCAACCAGCGAGGAATCCGTGAAGCTGCTGCTTCCTATGCTCATCGTCTTCGCGTCGGCGAAACTGCTGGCCGAAGTTGCCGAGCGGTTGCGCCAGCCCGCGGTAGTGGGAGAACTCTTGGCCGGGATTCTGATCGGCCCCAGCGTTCTGGGATGGGTGCAGCCTAGCGACTTTCTTTCAGCGCTCGCCGAGTTGGGAGTGATGTTCTTGCTGTTCCGCGTGGGCTTGGAGTTGCGCGATTTCCAGCTCACCAGGTTGGGCGCGGAGGCGCTGGCGCCGGCCGTCTTGGGCGTGATGATTCCGTTTATCGGCGGATTTGCCGTCATGCGAGTTCTGGGCTACCCCACAGTGGCATCTATCTTCATAGGCGCGGCGCTGGTAGCGACCAGCGTGGGCATCACCGCGCGCGTTCTGGCCTCCAACAGTCTGCTGGATCACCGGGCCAGCAAAGTAATTCTGGCTGCGGCCGTCATCGACGACGTATTGGGTCTGCTCGTGCTGGCGACCGTAAGCGGCCTCGCCAAGGGTTCAGTTAATTTTGTCGAGTTGGGCCTAACCACTGCGCTGGCCGTCGGATTTACGCTATTGGCCGCCACCTGGGGAACGCGCACCATGACCCGGATCGTGCCACACATGGAACAACGCGTCCAGTCGGGTGAGGGCGAGTTTACGCTCTCTATCGTGCTACTGTTCGGTCTCTCCCTGCTCGCGATCCATGCCGGCGTGGCAGCCATCATTGGAGCGTTCCTGGCGGGCATGGCTTTGGCAGGAAGCGTCGGCGACCGCGTCCACCACATGACCGGGGGGGTGACCGAGTTCTTGATCCCGTTTTTTTTGGCCGGCATAGGCCTTCAACTGGAGCTTTCTGTTTTCGCCCGGCCTCGGACAATTCTGCTGGGATCCGTCATCCTCGTAGTGGCCTGTGTGACCAAGTTCATTGGATGCGGACTGGGAGCGCTGCGTCGTGGATGGCGTGCCGCGGCGCGGGTGGGCACGGGGATGATTCCGCGCGGCGAAGTCGGTTTGGTGGTCGCGCAGATCGGGCTGGGCCTCAAGGTGATCCCGACAGAACTGTACGGCGTGGTGGGCTTCATGGCCATTGCCACAACCTTGCTCGCCCCTCCCCTGCTGAAACTCAGTTATCGCAAACTCCTCCGGACCGGTTAGCGGAATTTCGGGCCGGTAGTTAGAATGTTTACTATGCCGTGCGCCAGTAGACCCGGCCAGGTGGGCCGCCGATGACCATTTTCGCGGCTGTGTTAAGCGGTTTCGCTGTTGCTGTCTTCGCGCCGGCCGTTCACCGCTTGGCGGGGAAATCCTCCTGCTGGCTGCTCGCGATCCTGCCCGCAGGCCTGCCACTCTCCTTCGCAAGCCTGGCGCCGGTGGTTTGGTCAGGACAATCCATCCGAGCCTCTTATGCCTGGGCGCCGGATCTGGATTTACATCTGTCGTTTCACTTGGATGGCTTGAGTCTGCTGTTTGCGCTGCTGATCAGCGGAATGGGAGCTGTGGTGGTGGTTTACGCGGGGGGATACCTGAACGGCCATCCTCGCCTGGGACGCTTCTACGCAACGCTATTCTTCTTCATGGCTTCGATGCTCGGCCTGGTGATGGCCGGCAATTTGATTCTGCTGTTCACCTTTTGGGAGCTCACCAGCATCAGTTCGTACTTGCTGATTGGGTTCGACAGTGAACGCGAGCGGGCTAGAAAGAGCGCTCTGCAAGCCTTATTGGTCACCGGGAGCGGCGGCTTGGCGCTGTTAGCCGGAGCGGTTCTGCTCGGACAGATCGGCGGTTCCTACGAGTTGTCGGCTTTACTGGCGCGAGGCGGCGCCATTCAGGCGGATGCTCTGTACCTGCCCGCCACGGCGCTCATCCTGCTGGGTGCTCTGACCAAATCAGCGCAAGTTCCTTTCCACTTCTGGCTGCCAGCAGCAATGGAGGCTCCGGCGCCGGTCAGCGCGTACCTGCATGCCGCCACCATGGTGAAGGCCGGTGTGTATCTGCTCGCACGCCTGACGCCCATCCTGGGTGGGACCGTCTTTTGGTCCGTGTCGCTGACGCTGATCGGCGCCATTACCATGCTGACTGGGGCGATTATCGCTCTCTACAAGAGCGACCTCAAACAATTGCTGGCCTATTCGACGGTCAGCGTCCTCGGAATCTTGACCTTCCTTATCGGCCTCGGAACCGGCTTTGCCTTGGAGGCCATGACGGCATATCTGATGGCCCACGGTCTCTATAAAGGAGCTCTCTTTCTGACCGCCGGCACGGTGGATCACGAAACCGGCACGCGCCAAATCGAGGAGCTTGGAGGACTTTGGCGGGCCATGCCTTTCACAGCAGCCGCAGGGGCGCTGGCCGCGTTTTCTATGGCCGGCCTGCCTCCGATGTTCGGCTTTGTCAGCAAAGAAATGCTTTACGAGGCCGGTATGCGCGCCCCCATGCACGCTGTATTGCTCACCAAGGTTCTGGTTCTGACGGCCATTCTCCTTTTCGCCGTGGCCGGCGCCGTGGGTTTCCGGCCGTTTTTCGGGGGCCGGACGACAACTCCGAAGCACCCCCACGAGGGTTCGTTGAACCTTTGGCTGGGCCCCCTGGTGCTGGCTTGTGGCGGGCTGGGCTTGGGTCTGTTTCCGGCGCAGCTCGAAAACGCCATCCGTTACGGTGTCTTCGCCATCGCGCCCAGTCAGGCCGCAAAGGTGAAGCTTGGCTTGTTTCACGGATTCAATACCGCCGTGTTGTTGAGTATTCTATCGCTGGCGGGAGGACTGCTCATCTACCGCTTCCACGGCCGCTTGGTCCGTTCCGGCTGGAGCCTTCCGCTCGGCCGCTGGGGCCCGGCGCGCGGCTACGAACTGGCGGTGGAAGCCATGAACCGTCTTGCCGCGGCCCAGACGAAGCTATTGCAGAGCGGGTACCTGCGCTACTATCTACTGACCATCGTCCTTACGGCGGTATCACTTAGCGGGTTCGCCTTGCTGCGCCAACCGGTGGCTCCAGAACCAGGGGTCTTCTCCGGTGTGCAGCCGCACGAAGCGGTGCTGGCCGTGATCATACTGGTCTCGATTCTCGTGGCGGTGCGCACCTCCTCGCGTTTGACGGCGGTCGCAGCGCTAGGTGTAACCGGCATCGGAATCGCGCTGATCTATGCGCTGTTCGGCGCGCCGGATTTAGCCATGACGCAGGTGGTTGTGGAGACCTTGACTGTGATCTTGCTGGTCCTGGTCTTGTATCATTTGCCGGACTTCTCCTGGCTCACCCCACGTGGGCAACGCCTCCGCGACGCAGCGGTTGCGGCCGCCGGCGGCGGTTTGATGGCCACTCTGGTGCTGGCGGCTGCATCCGTGCAGCACGCACCCAGCATCGCGTCCTACTATGTTGAGAACAGTTATCCGCTGGCGCGGGGGCGCAACGTGGTGAATGTCATTCTCACGGATTTCCGGGCACTCGACACGCTGGGTGAGATCACTGTGGTGGCCGTGGCTGCCATCGGAGTTTATGCTCTGTTGCGTCTGCGGCCGGCAGGAGGCCGAAATTGAGCTCGTTGATGTTACGTAAGACAACCAGCCTTTTGAAACCCTTGCTCCTGGTGTTTTCGGTTTTCATTCTTTTCAGAGGCCACAATGAACCAGGGGGCGGGTTCGTTGGAGGGCTGCTGGCGGCGGCCGCTTTTGCATTGCAAGCGATTAGCAGGGGAACGGCCGCAGCCCGCCGCGCACTGAAAATTGATCCGCACCTCCTTTTGGGAACGGGCCTGCTGGTGGCGCTGGCCGCGGGGCTTCCGGCGTTGTGGCAGGACCAACCGTTCCTGACAGGATGCTGGTTCAGGGTGGAGGCGCCGATGTTAGGGCCAGTGGAGTTAAGCACGGTGCTGCTTTTTGATGCCGGCGTTTACCTGGTCGTATGGGGTGCGCTCACATTGATGATTTTCACCCTGTCGGAGGAATGACGTGACCGCCTTGCTGGCAATCATTGTGGGAGCGCTCTACGCCGGGGCCATCTACATGATGACCCGCCGCAGCCTGGTGAAGCTGGTCGTCGGACTGGCGTTGATGAGCCACGCGGCCAACTTGCTCATCTTCTCGGTAAACAGGTTGAAGCGGGGGGCGCCGCCGCTTGTCGCGGCCGGCGGATCCCTCCGGTTTGAAGCCGCCAGCGACCCACTGCCGCAGGCCCTCATTCTGACGGCGATCGTCATCAGTTTCGCGGTGCTGGCCTTTGCCCTGGCGCTGCTTCACAGAATCTTCCAAATCGCCGGCTGCGACGATCTCGACCGGATCCGTTCCACTGAGGGCGAAACGTGATCCTCATCCTCCCAATCCTTATCCCGCTTGTTACTGCGGCCTTCTGCCTGCTTGCGTGGCGGTACAAGGTTTTACAGCGGCTGTTAGGGGTGTTGGGAGCATTCGGGCTGCTGGCGGCGGGGGTGTTCCTGCTACGGGAGGTTTCCGCCCGCAGAGTCCTAGCCTTGCAGGTGGGCGCCTGGCCGGCGCCGTTTGGCATTACCCTGGTCGCAGACCTGCTGTCTGCCCTGATGATAGTCGTCACGGGCTTGATGGGTGCGGCGGTGGCGGTGTATTCGACCGCCAATATTGATCTGCGCCGGGAGTCGTTCGGCTATTACCCCTTATTTCACGTGCTCCTAATGGGTGTAAGCGGGAGCTTTCTCACAGGAGACATGTTCAACCTCTATGTGTGGTTCGAGGTGATGCTGATCGCTTCTTTCGTGCTGATCGCGCTCGGCGGCGAGCGCGTGCAGATTGAAGGCGCATTGAAATATGTCACGTTGAACCTGGTGGCCTCAGCGGTGTTTCTGGCCGGAGCCGGCCTGCTTTACAGCGTGGCGGGGACGCTGAACATGGCGGATCTTGCGATGAAATTGCGCGGCCAAAGCGGCTTGGACCTGATGAACGTGCTGGCCATGCTCCTGCTGGTCGCATTCGGGACCAAGGCGGCCGTGTTCCCGCTCTTCTTCTGGCTGCCCGCGTCCTACCATACGCCGCCGGTGGCGGTCTCAGCCATCTTCGCAGGGTTGCTGACCAAGGTTGGGGTCTACGCCCTCATCCGTGTATTCACCTTGATTTTCGTGCAGGATCCGGCGTTCACACACGGATTGATCCTCATGGTCGCCGGACTCACGATGATCACCGGAGTACTTGGCGCCGTCGCGCAGAACGAATTTCGCCGCATCCTCTCCTACCACATCATCAGCCAGATCGGCTACCTGCTGATGGGGCTCGGCTTGTTCACGCCCATGGCGGTGGCTGCTTCGGTGTTCTACATTGTTCATCACATTATCGTGAAGACCAATCTGTTCTTGATTAGCGGAATCACAGAGAAGCTGGGCGGAAGTCACGCTTTGAAACAAATGGGAGGCATTTACGACACGCGCCCCGTCATAGGCGTCTTGTTCCTGGTTCCTGCCCTTTCCTTGGCCGGCTTGCCCCCTCTGTCTGGTTTTTTCGCCAAGTACTTGCTGGTGAAGGCCGGCCTGGGGACCGGAGATTATGTGATAGAGGCCGTCGCACTCCTGGTGAGTCTGCTCACCTTGTTTTCCATGACCAAGATATGGGCGGAGGTCTTCTGGAAACCGGCCCCCAAGGCAAAGCAAGCCCAGTCCACCCCACATCTGCATTCACGCGCCGGGATGGCCGCTCTCACGTTGCCGGCCGCAACGCTGGCTTTGGTCACGGTTGGTATTGGCCTGGCCCCCGGGTATCTGTTCCGGATCTGTGAGCGCACCTCGGAACAGCTCCTGAATCCGGCGAGCTACATTGAGGCCGTAATGGGAGCAAACCGGTGAGTAGGTGGGTGCCCCTGTTCTATAGAGTGCCTATGATAGCGGCCTACTTTCTGTGGGAGCTCATTCTGGCGAATCTGCGCATGGCGCGCGATGTGGTCTCGCCCTTGCGCCGGCTGCATCCTGCCGTGGTTCGAGTCCCGCTAGAGCTGGAAACCGACTGGCAAATTACGCTAATGTCCATTCTGCTCGCGCTCACGCCCGGCACTCTCAGCCTCGATGTGTCATCGGACAAGCGGGTGCTTTTTGTTCACGCGATGCACGTAACCGACGCGGAACAGTTCCGCCGCCAGATCAAGGAGGGATTCGAGCGGCGCATCGGGAGGCTGCGTCCATGACCGGCCTTGGCGGCGGGCCGCCCGAAAACACGGCTCTGATCGTGATGCTGATTTTGGCTGTGGCTATGTTCCTGGCCCTGATCCGCCTGATTCGGGGGCCGAGTCTGCCAGACCGGGTGGTGGCTTTGGACCTGATCGTTACAATTTCAGTCGGCATGATGGCGACCTATGCGCTGGTAACCAAGGAAGTTTCCATTCTGGATGCCGGAGTGGTGGCGGCTTTGGTTGCTTTCCTGGGGACCGTGGCGTTTGCCAGCTACCTGGAGCGCGGAGGACGGCGGTGACCGGCATGCTGGTGGTGATTTTCCTGGTGGCCGGCGCCACGTTCATGTTGCTGGCTGCCGTCGGCGTGCTGCGCATGCCGGATCTATACATGAGAATGCAAGCAACCACCAAGGCGACCACATTAGGCGCCGGGTGTCTGCTGGTGGCTGCGGCGCTGGCGCTGGACAATCCTGGCGCCTGGGTGCGGGCGCTGGCCGTGGTCTTGTTCCTTTATCTCACCGCCCCCGTAGCGGCCCACGTGATCGCACGCGCGGCGTACTTTGTCGGCACGAACATGTGGAAAGGAACCGTCCTGGACGAGATGAAAGGATGCTACGACGAGCAAACCCATGAACTGCGCGGCGAAAAGTTTGAGAGCGGGTCCATGGGAAGCCCTGGAGCGGGCGATGCCAGCCCGACGATGTAGGTCCGGCTGCACCATGCTGCACAAGGCCTTGAATTCTGA
>CAYSBM010000002.1:0-23518 GCA_964429095.1 uncultured Solibacteraceae bacterium
CCAGCGGACTCCGCGGCACAGCCGCGTCCATCGAGCGCGGGCGTGGGGTGATCCGGCCGCGGCTGCGCACCATGGAGTTCGCCATCGCAGCCGCGCTCGTGCCGGATGCGCCCGCGCCGCCGCCCGCGCTCACGGGCACGCGCGCGGGCGAATGGAGAATGGAGGGCGTTCCCGGATTCACGCTGCTGCTGGCTGTGGCCACCAGCGAGGATGGCGCCGATCCGTCCGCCGAAACCCATCAAGTCCTGGATAGAGCCGTCCAAGCCGGCTACAGCCGCATTCGCGCCGAACATGAAGCGGAGTGGAAAGAGTTCTGGTCGCGGTCCATGATCGATCTGCCGGAAAAGTATCTGGAAAACATCTGGCACCTGACGCTGTATTTCGCCAATTCCAGTTCCCGCGGCAAATACCCGCCGCACTTCTGCAACGGGTTGTGGGGCTGGAACCGTGACTTCGTGCCGTGGAACTACTACTTCCATTGGAATCTGCAAGATTACGTCTGGCCGCTGCATGCGGCGAACCATGCCGAGCTGGCCGCGCCGTACCTGCGCTACCGGCGCGCGCAACTCGAGCACGCCGTGGCGGACGCACGCGGCCGCCTGAAAAGACCGGGCGCATTTTATTCCGACGTCTCCGACCGCCGGGGTTACAACGATGCCACTCAGGACGGCATGCGAACCGCGGGGCCGCAGATTGCGCTGGATTTCTGGCGGCATTACGCCTTCACAGGCGACGAAACCTTTCTGCGCGAATCCGCCTGGCCGGTGATTTGCGAAACCACCCGGTTTATGGCCTCTTGCCTGGAGCCGGGAGGCGACGGGCGCTATCATCCGAGTCCCGCCCACGCCTATGAAGGGTCGCCGCGGTTTAGCGATGTCATCACGGAACTGGCGATGGTGCGCGGCTTGTTCCCCGTCGCCATTGAAACCGGTAAGCGCATGGGGCACGACCCGGCCGAGTTAAGACTGTGGCAGGAGATGCTCGATAAACTTGCCGGGTTCCACTTGGTGGATCTGGAGGACTTCGAATACGAACGCCGGGACGGCCGGCTGGTACACAAGGGAGGGCTGAGCGAAGGCCAGGAACTGGCTTCCAAGAAAGTCTTCGCCGTGGGCCGGGACACAAACGGCGCCTGGGTGCGCAACCGTTACGCAGTTCATCCAGAGAAAGCTTACTACGGTATACCGGATCCTGAACTCTCGGTTGTCTTTCCTTCTGATTACCTGGGTCTTGGCCAGCGCGGCTCCGAGCTTTTTCGCGCGGCGGTGACACAGGTGCGCCTGCATCCGCCCGCCACGCCCAACCCCGCGCCGGACAAGTCCGCCACTATGGAAGGATCGCCGGACCTGTGCATGGGCTGGTGCCCGTATCCCATCGTGCTGGCGCGGCTGGGACTGGCCCGGGAGCTCGCCGCCGAACTGGTCAACAGCGTTTCCACCTGGCAGTTTTATCCTCAGGGATTTGGGCATTACGGCCCGTACTACGTTTTTAGACCTCAGTACGAGGAGCGCTGGAGGGTGAACGCCAAGGTGCAGGACGCATCCAGCACGTCGAAGCCCCGGCAGACGTTTCCTTTTCCCACTTGGCCTTTCCGCCATTTTGACAACGAAGCTATGCCCATTGTTTCGGCGGCCATCAACGAGATGCTGCTGCAAAGCCACGACGGCGTGATCCGGATCGCCCCGGCGGTGCCGGATGACTGGACTGTGCGTTTCACGCTGGCCGCACGGGGTGGGTTTCTGGTGAGCGCCGAGCGCGTCCAAGGGCGCCTGCTTTGGGTGGCCATCGAAAGCCGCCGGCGGGCGGCGTGCCGCATCGAGCATCCCTGGCCGCAAGAGCCGCTGGTGTGCGTGGAGGCCAACGGGCGGCGCGTGCCGCTCGACGGCGGCGGTAGCAAGGTGGTGGAGTTCGCCGCCCAGGCCGGGGTGCGCTACCTGCTGCTGCGCAACGAAGACGAGCTCGCCTCCTGGCGCCTGGGCCGCATTTCGCCGGAGCGGCGCGCCGAGCCGCGCAAACTGAAACAGGCCATTCTGGGACGTGAGCGCCTGTATTGAGGAGCCTTTATGTTGCTTTCGATGTTTTTGGCGCTCGCGCTGGCGCCGCCGGCAGATTTGCCGCCGCTGGTTGAGCGCAAGCCCTGGCGGGCGGATCCGGCGCTGGCGCGCCACGCATTCGACTGGCAGCGCATCCTGGAGAACCGTGAAATCCGGCTTCTGGCCGACAATCAACTCACGCTCTATGTGGAATCCAAACCGGGTATCGCGCGCCTGAACTACTATCCACGCCGCCGCCCGGTGCGCCTGACCGAACGGCTGGACTATGGCGTGCTGGGCCGTGAAACGCAGTATCGCGGCGAAGGACTGGCTCTCCAGTTCATAGCCTCCTCCGGCCATTCGGTTCAGCTTCATGAATCCGGTTACCGCTGGCTGCCGCACAAGATCGAACGGAGCTGGAGGGGCGGCGGCTGGGAGATCCGCGAAGAGATCACGCTGCTCGGCAACCTGGCGGGCGTGCGGCTTACCAGGCTGCGCGGTCCCATCCTGCAAGCGGAAGTAACCGGCGCCGTGCCGCCGCCGGACCTCGTGCGGATGCAGATGCCTGCCGGCAGGCGGCATACGTTGGACCAGCCGCTGACGCTGCTTCTCGCCATGGGCTACCAGCCTGAGAAAGTGTCTGCGGAGCTGAACGCCTACCGGAGCAACCCTTCGGGGCTTTTTGAAAACGCGCACGCCATGTGGGATTACTATTTCACGGCGCTGGTTCCGCGGCTGGAGGCTGCCGAAGAGCGTCTAGTGCGGCTGTATTACTACCTGTTTTACGTCGTCCGCTCCAGTCTTTTTGACATCCCCTACGAACCGTACCTCTACCCCTACACCTGTCCCTGGAAAACCAGCGCCATTTGGCAGTGGAGCTGGAACACCCCCATGAATGCTATCGCCGAGCGCTGGCTGAACGATTCATCGCTCGCCAAAGCGGGCATGCTGCTAATCGCCGCCAACCAGGGCGCCCTGTATTTCGGGACCTATTTGCATCCTTACAAGCTGGGTTACAAGAACCGCGACATCCTGGACTGGTACCCCGAGATGGACAGGCTGCAAAAGCGCCTGGATGATACCGAGGACTATGAATGGTTGTCCGTTCTACCTTACACGGCGCCAAACTCGTTTCTGGCCGTCTGGGAAGTCTACCTGATGACCGGGGACCGCGATTTTCTGCGCGCCAATCTACCGTATCTGGCCAGCTACGAAGAGTCCGCGCGCAGACACGCATGGCGTGGCACATTGCTTGCGCCGTTTCAAATTATGGTGGACGAGTACGACTACTCGCTCCGCTGGAAGCCGGTGCAGAAGGATTTCACCAAGGGCGGATTGCAGCGCGCCTTCGACGTTCCGCTGCTGATGGTGGATTTCAATGTCTATCTGGCCGAATTGCGCCGGATCCTGGCGCAGGCTTACCGCGAACTGGGCGAGACTGACAAAGCGCTGGCCATGGAACGCTACGCCTGGCAAACCGCCGCGGACATCAATCGCTGGCTGTGGGACGAACAGCGGGCTTTCTACACCGACGCCCGTGCCGATACGGGCGCCTCGACCGGCGTGCGCGCCGTCAGCGGTTTCACGCCGCTGTTTGCCGGCATCGCGCCACCAGCCCGGAAACAAGCGTTGCTGGCGGCGCTCGATGATCCCCAGGCATTCGGCTCACCTTATCCCATTCCGTCCATCGAATTGCGCCATCCGGATCTCGATCCGAATCTGATCACCTATGGAGGCGACTCGCTGCTCACCAGCGGCGTCTGGATGATTGTCCGAGCGTTGGAACGCAACGGCGAAGCCGCCCGGGCTAGGCGTTACTTCCACAAAGCCGTGGAAATGGTGACGCACGAAGGCGTTAGTTCGTCGTACAGCTATAACCCCATCACGGCGCGCCCCAACCAGGCGCGGCATACGCTGGCCACGCAGTCGGCGATTCTAATCGATCTTACCTGCCGTTACTTGGCCGGCATCACGCCGCGCGCCGATGATCTTTTCGAGTTCAACCCGATGGCGCTCGATCCTTCTGGAGGCCCTTTCAAATTCGGCCCCTTCCGCTACAAGCAGAAGCACTGGCTCACTGCCGAGTGGACCGGCCGCGAGTATGTCATCGGCGTGGATGGCGCAACGCTGCGCCTGCCCCAACCGCGCCGCGTGATCGTGAAGGCCGGCCGTGGCAAGCTGGAGGTGGTGGAGGAAAGATGAACCGGCGCGAGTTTGTTTCTGCAACGGCGGCTGCGGCGGCGCCCGGCGGCGGAGCCTTTTTGAGCCCGGGCGGCATCGCCCTGAACGAAGACAACAGCCACTTCTTCTTCACCCGCGCGGGGCGCAAACTGGATGCCGCCGCAGTGGACGCCTGGGTGGATCAGTACGCTGGCACCCAGGTGCGCGAGTTGATCATGTCGGTCAACTCCATGCGCACCAGTTACGCCAGTAAGGTCTGGGATCCCATCTGGCGGGGCTACGATCCCAACGGCGGCGACGATCAGCCTTTGCTTGCCAGCCTGAAGCCGGAGGCGCGCAAGAGCGCGCGCGGCTGGATTCACACCGCCTGGCTGCTGCATCACAAAGGCATCGACGTTTACGCCCGCTGGATCGCCAGGGCGCGCAAGCTGGGCTTGTCGCCGTGGCTGTCAACGCGCATGAACGACGTACACAACGCCGACGACGAGCACGCCTACCTCCACAGCGAATTTTGGCGCGAGAACCCACAGTTGCGCCGCGTTCCGTACCGCAAAGCGAGCTGGACCGACAAGGCCTTGGACTTCGGCCGTGAGCAGGTGCGGGAGCACCACATGCTGCTCATTCGCGAGCTTGCCGAGAGGTACGACTTCGACGGCCTGGAGCTGGACTGGATGCGCTTCGGCTTCCACTTCCGGCCGGGCCATGAAGCCGAGGGAGGCGAAGCCGTCACCGCCTTCACACGCCAGGTGCGCGCCTTACTCCGGCAATGGGAGAAGAGGCGGGGGCACAAGATCCTGCTCGGCGCGCGCGTTCCCTCGCGCCCGAACACCGCCGTAGGCCTGGGGTTGGATGGCGTGCGCTGGGCTCGAGAAGGTCTCGTGGATATGCTGGTTCCGTGCCCCTTCTGGGCCACCATCGAATTCGATATCCCGGTGGAGGACTGGAGACGGCAACTGTGCGGAGCGCCGGGTGTCCTGGCGCCGGGCCTGGAGGTCCTGGTGCGCCCGTATCCTGGCTACCGGACGCCTATTATGAACAGTTTGGAAACCGTCCGCGGCGCCGCCAGCGCCATGCTGGACCGCGGGGCGGACCGCGTTTACCTGTTCAACTTCATGGATTCGGACACCTCACAGAGCGACATCGAGAATTATGCCACGATGCTGCGAGAAGCCGGGCAACTGGCTAGTATGGCGGGCAAACCGCGGCGCCACATTTTGACGTATTCCGACACCTGGGCGCCCGGCGAGCCAGTAGCGGGAAACGGATTGCCCGCGGATGCCGCGCCGGGGCGTTGGCGCCAGTTCCGCCTGGCCGCGGGTCCCCGGCCGCAGCCGGGCAAGGCCGTGGTTGCGCTGGGGATCGAGAAAGCCTCCCCCGACCAGCTCCGGCAGTGGGAGTTGCGGCTCAACAGTGAGCTGCTCACCTTCTCGAACGAATACAAACCCGCACATACCGCGCCGCCCGGCTGTCCCTTGTTCGCCTGGAGCATCCCAGCCGGCCTGTTGCTGCGCGGCTACAATTTGGTGGAAGTGAAGAGCGCTTCCGAGGGCGTCATTCACTGGGTGGAGATCGCCATCGGTGCATGAGCAGCCGTGCGCGGCGCTCCGGTGGTAGGATGTCGTTTCCGCTTGTTTGCGGCGCCTGGATTTGAACGGGAGGCTCTATGAAGCGTTATGGATCGGTGATCGGAATCCGGCCGGAGAAGCTCGACGAGTACAAGAAGTACCACGCCGCAGTCTGGCCCGAGGTCCTCGAAATGATCCGCAGGTGCAACATCCGGAACTATTCCATTTTCCACAAGGACGGGCTGCTGTTCAGTTACTTCGAGTATCATGGGGCCGACTTTGAAGCCGACATGGCCAAGATGGCCGCCGACCCTAAGACTCAACAGTGGTGGTCCATAATGAAACCCATGCAGGCGCCGCTGGAAACGCGCGCGCCGGGCGAATGGTGGGCGGCCATGGAAGAGGTTTTCCACTGCGATTGACGCAGGAGGCGCGCAATGGAAAGAACGGCGAACTGCCTGGCCAAGCTCGATCGCATGAACAAGGCCCTGCGCCACCAGGAGCCGGACCGCATCCCGGTGAGTGACTTTTTCTGGGGCAGCTTTCTGAAACGCTGGCGCGAAGAACTGGGTCTGGCCCCGGATACTGACATCTACCGCTACTACGGCCTCGATTGGGTGGCGACCACGCCCAACATGGATCCGCATATTAAGGATTTTGAGATCCTGAAACAAAGTTCCGAAGAGGTGGTGGTGCGCACCGGCTTTGAGGCCGTGGTTCAGAAAAAGTATGACCTGCCGATGCCCGCGTTTCTGAAGTTTGAGACTGACAGCATCGAGAAGATGGAGGCGTTCACCTTCGACGACCCCTGGGATGAACGCAGGTTTTTTGCGAGCGGCGACAACCAGATCGCGGGCGTGGGCGACGGCTTTGAACGCAACTCCCCGCCGTGGGTGGAGACCGTCAAGAACCGCTATCCGGAGATGCCCGTCTACGGCAGCGTGTGCGCGGGGCACGAAACGCTGTGGCGCATCATCGGCAGCGAAAACGTGATGCTCTGGATCGGCGAGTACCCGGATGAAGTCCAACGTTTCGTCGAGCGGATTCACGAGTTTTCGCTGGAGCTGGCCAAAGCGCAAATCCGCGCGGCCGGCGGCATGCTGGACGGCATGGTGATCTGGGGGGACGTGGCCTACAAGCGCGGCATGCTTTTTTCGCCGGACTACTGGCGGCGCGTGTTCAAGCCCGGCGTAAAGGCCATCGTCGAGTTGTGCCACGCGCATAACCTTCCGGTGATTTACCATGGCTGCGGCAACGCCTCGCGCATTCTGGAGGACTTCGCAGAAATAGGCGTCGACGCCTACAATCCCCTGGAAGCGAAAGCGGGGCTGGACGTGGTCGAACTGCGGCGGCGCTTGGGACACCGGCTGGCTTTCTGTGGGAATATGGACGTTCTGGTCTGGGCCCGGGCCGGCGAGGAAGAGCTCACGCGCGTGGTGCTGACCAAGTTGAACGCCGCCAAAGGCGGCGGCTACATTTTTCAATCCGACCACTCGGTGCCCGGCGACGTTCCCCCGCGAAGTTACGAATACGTCGTGAATCTGGTCCGCGAATACGGCAAGTATCCGTTGCGGCTGGGCGAGTACGACCTCGCAGACATGTACTGATATGATCGACAGACCCTTTCGGCTGGACGGGAAGAAAGCCCTGGTGACGGGCGGCGCCAGCGGCATCGGCGAGGCCATTGTGCGCGTGTTTGCCGCGGCCGGGGCAGCGGTTACGATCCTGGACCTGGACGCAGAGCGCGCAGCCGCCGTGGCCTCCGATGTGCCGGGCTCGTTGAGCATCGCCTGCGACGTCACCAGCGAGGAGCAAGTCCGAAACGTGTTCGAGCGGTTGGACAGGCTGGATATCCTGGTCAACAACGCCGGGGTGGGGCTGGTGGGCGGCATCGAAGAGACTTCCCTCGATGACTTCCAGCGCCTCATGCGCATCAACGTGCAAGGGCCCTTTCTGGTCACACGTGCGGCCCTGCCGCTCCTGGTGGCGGCGCACGGTTCGATCGTGAACATCGGCTCGGTGGCCGGCCTGGTTGGAATCAAGAAGCGCTTCGCGTATTGCGCCACCAAAGGCGCAGTGGTGGCCATAACGCGGCAGCTTGCGCTGGATTACCCCACCCAGATCCGCGTGAACTGTATTTGTCCAGGCACGGTGGATACGCCGTTTGTCGAGGCATATCTGGAGAAGTACCACAAGCATGAAAAAGAGAAAGTGCGGGCAGAATTGAACGCGCGCCAGCCCATCGGCCGGCTGGGCAAACCCCTCGAAATCGCCTATCTGGCCCTGTACTTGGCCTCGGACGAAGCCGCCTTCACCACCGGCAGCGTCATCGCCATCGACGGCGGTTGGACGGCCGCCTAGCCGCAGACAGTACACTAGAAGCATGAGCCGGCTGTTCGCGCTGGCGCTGTGGCTGGCCACGGTTCTGCCCGCCGTCGCCTCAACGGTCCTGGACCTCGCCCGGGAGCTGAAGCAGCTCGAGCTGGACGGAAACGAATGCTACCGCGTCCGCGAGGTCAATTTCCAGAAGGAAGACCTGCGCTTTTTTCTCACCGACGGCTATCTGATCTTCGCTCGGCCGATCGCGGGCCGCCGGGTGGCAGCGGCCTTTGTGACTGAAGTGGAGGGCGGCGATGGAGAGATCCTGCTCTTTCCACCCTTGGCCAGCGAGCGCCGCTTACTAGCCTCCTACACCCACTCGCCGAATTTGAACGAGCATATCTATGCCGCGGTGTTCTTGTTCACCGACGCCACCTATGAAACGCTCATGGAGCGCATAAGCGCCCATGGCGCGCCCGACCGCAAGCCCGAGGCCGGCGTCTTGCTGGCCTCCAACCTGACCGGTACGGTGCGCAACCTGGCCACGAGTTATGAGATCCGCCTGGTGGACGACTTGCTGGGGAGGTCTGTCCCGGAAGGTTTTTTCTACGCGGCGGTTACCGGAAAGAAGCTCGGTAATTTCGACCTGCTCTACGACCCGCGCGCCCAAGAGCAGATCAACGCCGGCCAAGTGACCGTCCGCAACGGGCGCGTATTTTTCGACTCCTGGACCAGCTTTCAGGCCCGCAGCTTCCGCAACGGCGCCCGGCGCCCGCCTGGTCCGGAGTTTGCGCTTCACGATTTCCGCATAGACGCAACCCTGAGCGCCGGCTTGAACCTCCGCGTCACCACGCGCCTGGCGGTGGAGACCCTGGCTGGTCCGCTGCGCAGCCTGGCTTTCGACATTTCCAGGCGCATGCGCATCCTGTCGGCGCGAATCGATGGGCAGCCGGCGGAGGGCTTTCAGCGCGAGGCGATGCGCGCCAACCTGCTGCGCGGCCCGGACAACGAAGTCTTCCTGGTGCTGCCTGCGGCCCCTCTTGAAAGGGGACGCCGTTACGAAGTCGAATTTGAACTCGAGGGCAGCGTGATCTCGGAAGCCGGCAACCGGGTCTATTATGTGGGCGCGCGCGGCAACTGGTACCCCAACCGCCCCATGCAGTTTGCGGCCTACGATTTGACGTTCCGGTATCCGAAGACCTTCAACTTGGTCGCCACCGGTGAGGTGGCGGAGGACCGCGAGGAGGGCCAGTGGCGGGTGACGCGCCGCCGGACCAGCGCCCCTGTGCGTTTGGCGGGTTTCAACTTGGGGGATTACCAGCGCACGGTGGTCACCCGCGGCGGCTACACCGTGGAAGTCTACGCAAATCGAAAACTGGAGCCAGCCTTGGCGCGCAGCACCTCCCCGCCGCTGATCGTGCCTCCCCAGCCTGTGCCTGCACGGCGCCCATCGCGGCGCCCGGAAACCATTCTCAGCGTGCCGGCCATTGTGACGCCTCCCGTACGCCCGGCCTACATCGAATCTCTAGCTGGGGAAATTGCGGCGTCGCTGGAGTTCATGTCCGCAGCTTTCGGGCCGCCTCCGCTCAAACTGCTCACCGTGTCGCCGGTTCCCGGAGCTTTCGGCCAGGGGTTCCCAGGCTTGCTTTATCTGTCGACGTTGAGCTATCTGGCGCCTTCCGAGCGCCCCCCGGCTGTTCACAGTGAGACAAACGGGCTGTTGTTTTCCGAAATTCTAAGCGCTCACGAGACCGCTCACCAGTGGTGGGGCAATACCGTCACTGCCGCCAGCGATCAGGATGAATGGCTGATGGAGGCGCTGGCTAATTACTCCGCGCTGCTGTTTCTGGAAAGGCGTAAAGGTGCGCGCGTTGTCGAGCAGGTTCTGCGGGAGTACAAGTCGCGCCTGTTGGCGCCTTCTGAAGACGGCCGCTCGGTTGAATCGGTGGGTCCTATTGTGCTCGGCTCGCGCCTCAAGTCGTCGCTTGCGCCGGATGCCTGGCGCGCCATCACCTATGAAAAGGGTTCCTGGATTATGCACATGCTGCGGCGCAAGCTGGGCGATGAACGCTTTCTAACCATGCTCAAGGAGCTATGCCGCCGCTACCGTTACCAGGGAGTCAGCACGCAACAGTTCCAGAGCTTGGTCCAGCAATGCCTGCCGCCGGGCGCCCCCGGCAACTGGAGCGAGGATTTCTTCGAAAGCTGGGTTTATGGAACCGGCATACCCCATCTGAAACTCTCGTGGAACCTCCGCGGCAAAGCGCCGAATCTCATCTTGCGCATTTCGGTGTCGCAAACCGGCGTGGAGGAAGATTTTAGCGCGGAAGTGCCGGTAGAAGTGCAGATTGCCCGGGGCGGGACAGTGCTCCGCACTGTACGCACATCGTCCGAGCCCGCTACCCTCGAACTGCGCTTGGCGCGAGCCCCGCTCAAAGTGCTTCTGGACGCCGGCGAGAGCGTGCTGGCCGTCAGGGAATAGTTCTCTTCATTCCAGCCAGGGCGTAGATGGCTTATCATGTGACGCATGTTGTCTATGAGCCGTAGGTCTTTTCTGGTCTCGTCGGCGGCTTCAGCCGCCGCGCGCCGTCCGCCGGACAAAGTTGTGGTGCTTACGTTCGACGATGCGGTGAAGTCACATCGTAGCTTCGTCGCGCCGCTACTGGCGGAACTCGGCTTTCAGGCCACCTTCTTTGTCACGCACGGGTTCATGAATCTGGCCGAACACTCCCTCACCTGGAAGGAAATCGCCGAGATCCATCAGATGGGCTTCGAGATCGGCAACCATAGCTGGACCCACGCAGGTTTTCACACCCCGCGCGCCGCCGCGCGCCTGGAAGGCGAACTGGCGCTGGTCGAATACGAACTTGCGCGAGTGGGCGTACCTCGCCCAGTGAGTTTCGCCTGGTGTGGCAACACCTTTGGACCGGAGGCGATCGAAGTGCTTCGAGCCAAGGGCATACGCTTCGCCCGGCGCGGCGAGATGCCCGAGGCGCCCTATGGCCAATTGGTGGTTGGCGCCGCGTACGATCCGCAACGGCATCATCCGCTGCTAATCCCCACCACAGGTGACGCCTATCCGTCCTGGAATCTGGAACATTTCAAGAAAGTGGTGAGCCAAGCGCGGGACGGCCGCATCGCCATCCTCCAGTTTCACGGGGTGCCCGACATTGCGCATCCCTGGGTCCACACGCCGCCTGAGCGTTTCCGCGACTACATGCGGTATCTGAAAGACCAGGGCTTCCGGGTTCTGGCGCTCCGCGACCTCCAGCAGTTTGCCGATCTCGAGCATCCCCCAGCCGATCCGCTTTTAAAGGTGCGGCAGCCGGAGCCCAAGGACGGCAAGCTGAGCCTGCCGCCGGAGGTTGCCGCGACGCGCGCCAACCTGGCTTTCTGGCTCCCGAATATGCTCTCTTGGCACCGCTACAGCCAGGAAGAGGCAGCCAAGGTATGCGCTTACTCCGTGCAGGCGGTGCGCGCCCGGGCAGCTGAATTGCGCGTTCCCCCGCCTCCTTCAACGCCCGCTCTGCGCCTGGCGCCATATCCGGGAGGCCGCCACCCGCGCGTTGGCTTCCTGGAAGGAGCCATTAACCCCAAACGCGGAACCAAGGCCAGTATTTTCTTACCTTGGGATGCGAGCTCCTACCTGGTGGTCGACCTTCCCGAGGCTATCTTCTGCCAGCACGGATTGCTTTTTCTGGCGCACACTCATATTCCAACCATCTGGGACGAGCAGAACAGGGTGATCGAAAACTTGGATTGGACGGTCGCATCTGATGGCTCTCTCTTTTCCCGCTGGGTCTTGCCGGACCACACCGCTTTCGCAGGATCCGTCCGCGTGGAACAGGGCCGTGTGGCCATGGAACTCGAACTGGCCAACGGCTCACCGGTGGCGCTGGAGAGGCTCAAGACGCAAGTTTGCGTAATGCTGAAGGAAGCGCCGCAGTTCGCCGCTTTGTCTAACGCCAACAAGCGTTTCGGCAAGTCCGTGGCGGCGGTGGGCGATGTAAGCGGCCGTCGCTGGATCCTGACCGCCTGGCAACGGCCTGTCCGCGTCTGGGGTAATCCCAAGGTGCCGTGCCTGCACGTGGATCCGGCGTTTCCGGACTGCGAGCCTGGCCAGACGGCGCGTCTGCGAGGCCGCTTGTGGTTCTACGAAGGCACGGCGATCGAGGCTGAAATGGCGCGCGCCGAAGAGGAGTGGCGGGTGTAGGCCCTACCGGGCTCTCAGTGCCGGGTCTTGCTAGCCGCTGCCAGGCCGCCCGAATAAGGGGGTGTTTTCGGCTTGTCCGCGATAAATCTTGCGCACTAGAGCGCGGCCCACTGCGTGGCGTCGCAAAGGCTCAAAAAAAGGGTCCCATCCGAGCCACGCGAGCAGGCTGCAACGGTTGTTCCAGGCCCTTTGCAGCCATTCGGCGGCCGTCTGCATCTCGCCCAGGCCAAGATGCACCATCGAGAAGTTCACCGCCGCGATGTAACGTTGTTCGGAGAGGGCTTGCAATCTGGCGAGGACTTCGCGCGCCTGCTCGAGGTGGCCCATCCGCGCCAAGACGCGTCCTGCGTGTCCCAGCGGTAACGCGCTGTCGCCGGAACAGCTCAGTGATTTCTGGTAGTGCGCCAAAGCCTGCTCCAGCTTTCCATCCTTTTCAAACAGCGAGCCTTGCACCAGCCAAGGCAGATAATAATACGGCTCCAGATCGAGCGCCTGGCGGCAATATTCCCAAGCTTCCTCGAATTGCCCAGCAATATAATGCCCCCAGGCGCCCAGTGCGAACCCCACCGCATGGAGCGGATTGATATCCAATGCCAAACGGATTTGCTGCGACGCCTCTTCGAACCGCCCCAGCGGCAGCAGGCAGAAGTGCCCGTACCACAGGTGAGCCTCCGCGAGATCCGGTTGCGCCGCTATGGCGCGTTGGAACTCCTGCTCAGCGGCTGCCCAATCGTACTCGTAGACCGCCCGGACTACCCCGAGGGCCGCGTGGGCTTCGGCATCTTGTTCATTGGCCCGCAGCGCTGACAGGGCAGCCTGGCGCGCCTTCGGCATGACCACATCGGGAGCACAATCGCCACTGACTCCCAGTAGAACGTACGCGCTGGCCAGTGCGGCCAGTGCGTCTGAGAATTTTGGAGCCTCGTCGAGGGCTTTCTCGAAGCACGCCACCGCCTTTCCCACTACATCCGAGGTCCTCCGTAACAGATAGTGCCGGCCGCGAAGATAGCTGCGGTAGGATTCCCGGCTGATTTCGCGCGTAGGCGGCGCAGGTGTGCTGGGTTCAGCAACCGGAAGGGCTGGGCTCGCCCCGGCGCTGCGGAGTTCGAAAACCGGCCTGTATCCGCGATTTGGGAAACGGATGCGAATTCTTCCGTTCGGCGCCACATCCCCGTAATATTGCTTCAATTTAAGCCGCAAACGATGCGCGTCCACCCGCACGATCGGATCCAACCTGGGATCGAAGAGAGCCGGTTTTCCCAAAGCTTCGACGCCGATGGCATATTCTTTGATTGGTAAATGCGGCGCTTGCAGTGTTTGCTCGACGCAATACTTCAGAAAGGCGCACAACCGGCCGGACTGCCGGAAGGCGCGGCTAGTAAGTATACGGTGCAATTCCTCGCGGATCTCCGCGGCCATTTCCCTGGTGACCGGCCGGGGAGCCTCGCCTATCCTGCTCTGGTCCATGTCCCCTCACCTTCCCAAGAAAACTTGTTACACGAATGAAACACCAGATTTTCATGGAGTGGGCCATGGAAAATCAAGTCAAGATTTAAGTAATTGTTGGGGAGCGGCGTGCTAGCCGCCGGGGCTCAGTTGGCGGATATCCGAAATGATGTAGTCCGGTTCCCAGCGCCGCAGCTCTTCCGGATCCCCGTAGCCGTAAAGCGCGGCGCAAATCTTGACGCCCGCGCGGCGGCCCGCCTCCATGTCGGGGGCTGAATCTCCAATCAGCAGGCACTCCTCGGGCCGGGCGCCCAACGCGTCCATCGAGGCCAGTACAACATCCGGCGCCGGTTTGTGCGGGAATCCATCGGTGCCTTGCACGTGGTCGAAATATTGAAGAAGCCCAAACTTCTCCAAGACCGCCCGCGTGGTTGGCGTTCCCTTAGTGGTGACCGTTGCCTTGCGTCCACCCAAGGCTGCCAGCGTAGCGGCCACACCGGGATACGGCCTGGTCAGGCGATGGTCCCGCGCCGGATAAATCTCCCGGTATCTGCGGATCAGCGTGTCATAGGTTTCCGCGGGCTCACCGGGGAAAAGGTCCTGAAACAAATCCAAAAGGTGGCGCCCGATGTAGCGCCGCAGAAATTCGAAGGGAACGTCCTTGCGGGAGGTGGATGCCAGTACCTCCTGGATGGCGCCGCAGATGTCGCCCGCGGACTCCAGCAATGTCCCATCGACATCAAACAAATAGACCGGGTAAGGCGGGATCACGCCGGTTGCGGACGCTCGCCTTCCACGAGCCCCGGAACCCGAGGCGAGGATTCCGGCCGGATCACTTCTTGTTGCTTGCCCCCGCCGCTGGATTTGGGAGCGTGAAAACTGGGCAGCGGCTGCCCCTCGATCAACAGCTTGATCTCGGCTCCATCCAAGACTTCCCGCTCCAGCAGCGCTTCAGCGATCCGCACCAGCGCTTCCGAGTGTTGTTCGATGATGCTGGCGGCCCTTTGATAGCCTTCGTCCACCAGGCGGCGAACCTCCTGGTCGATCTTCACTGCAGTATCTTCGCTGTAATCGCGGTGCTGGGCGATCTCGCGGCCCAAAAAGATTTGCTCTTCCTTTTTGCCGAAGCTCAGAGGTCCCAACCGGCTCATACCCCATTCGCATACCATCTTGCGCGCTAGGTCCGTGGCGCGCTCAATGTCGTTGCCAGCGCCGGTGGTCACCTTCCCCAGGAACTTTTCCTCGGCGATCCGCCCGGCCATGAGGTTGGCCAATTGAGCCTCCAAATATTCCTTGGAGTAGGAATGCTTGTCCTCGATGGGCAACTGCATGGTGACACCCAGAGCCATGCCGCGGGGAATGATGGAGACTTTGTGAACCGGGTCGGCGTTAGGGATCAGGGCGGCCACCAGCGCGTGCCCCGCCTCATGGTAGGCCGTGCCGCGCTTTTCCTCCTCGCTGATGATCATGCTCTTGCGCTCGGCGCCCATCATGACCTTGTCTTTGGCCACCTCGAAATCATACATGGTGACAACCTTGCGGTTTTGCCGGGCGGCCACCAGCGCGGCTTCGTTCACCAGGTTGGCCAGATCCGCGCCGGCGAAACCCGGCGTGCCTCGCGCGATTACGCTTAGGTCCACATCGTCGCTGAGCGGCGTCTTCTTTGTATGGACCTTCAGAATGAGTTCGCGGCCCTTAACATCGGGACGCCCGACAACTACACGCCTGTCAAACCGTCCCGGCCTGAGCAGCGCCGGATCCAGTACATCGGGCCGGTTGGTGGCGGCGACCAGAATCACACCCTCGTTGGATTCAAACCCATCCATCTCCACCAAGAGTTGATTCAGCGTCTGTTCGCGTTCGTCGTGCCCACCGCCCAAGCCCGCACCCCGGTGCCGGCCCACGGCGTCAATTTCGTCGATAAAAATAATGCACGGCGCGTTCTTCTTGCCCTGTTCGAACAGATCACGCACACGGCTGGCGCCCACGCCGACGAACATCTCGACAAAATCCGATCCCGAAATTGAAAAGAACGGCACGTTGGCTTCGCCGGCAATGGCTCGCGCCAAAAGCGTCTTGCCCGTGCCGGGAGGACCGATCAGCAGTACGCCTTTCGGAATGCGCCCGCCGAGTTTCTGGAACTTCTGCGGTTCGCGCAGGAATTCAATGATTTCCTGCAACTCCTCCTTGGCCTCATCTACTCCTGCGACGTCCTTGAAGGTCACTTTCTTCTGCTGCGAGGAATGTAGCCGGGCGCGGCTCTTGCCAAAGCTCAAAGCTTTGTTGCCGCCGCTTTGCATCTGTCGCAGCATGAAGATCCACAATCCTCCCAAAAGAATGAAAGGAAGGAAGTTGACCAGCAGCGAAACCCACCCGCTCGAATTCGCCTCTTTAATGTCGACGTTCACGCCCTTCTCGCGCAGAAGTTTGTAGATGTCTGGATAGTTCTTGGGGATCTGCGCCCGCAGCGTATCGGTGCTCTCCCGGTAAGTGCCGCGCACCTCGCCGTCGGTGATGGTTACGCTCTTGACTTTCCCGGCTTCCACCTCGTTGAGAAAGCCAGTGAAGGAAAGTTGTTGCTCGTTCTGCGTCTTGCCGGTGCGCACTACCGTCACCAGTAGTACCACCACACAGATCAGTACCACCCAGAAAATTGCCGTCTTGATGTTGGAATTCATGCCTGGCCTTTGCCGTCTCCGGCTTGCTACACCTGCTTCAATTATAGAGACGTTCGCCCCGGGATTGCAGATTCCTTCTATGCAAATTCTTCGCCGGCGGTAGCCTCCCGTACAACAATGCGCCTACGGCTGTGTGGTCCGGCCGCGAAACGCGCATCGGGGCCGAAGCGCCGCGTCCACACAATCCGTCCTCCGCTTGTAAGGATCGGCCAAGTGGGCCGCTCCCAACATGGGACGCGGTGACTTTGAAATAAATCCTTTATTTTTAATTCTTTGCGGCTGCCAGCAGGCATTATGGCATCGCCAGGCTGCCAGCAGCGAACGCACAGTTCACCGGGTAACAGGTCGGCATCCAGCAAATCCCCTGTACAAGGGCTATCCGGCTCATTCCAAACAACATTCGGAAGCTTGGGGGACTCTTGACCGGCGGCCGAAAAGCGTATCAGGCTGAATGACCTCCAGACCTCCACCCCCGGCAATAGCAACCTGCCATGTCCGCCGGACTTGCGGGCCAATTCCAGCACCGCTTCGACGTGCTGAAATTCCAAGCGCGACAAATCACCCCTGAGAGCCAGGATGGCGTGGCGGATCAGACGGCGCGCGGCGGCCGCCGGCAACCGCATGAGAACCCGGCTATTCACCAGGAGCGCGGTTCCCAACCGTCGCAAATGCTCTCCGGCCAGCCGCCCCACCTCCTGTGTCCAGTAGTCTTCTTCCTCGCGCGCCAGTTCGGCCACTTGGACCAGCGCGGAGCGCAACGCTGGGTTCCAATCGCGTTCCAGCGCGGGCAACAGGTCCAGCCGTATGCGATTGCGCGCAAACCGGCGTTCCTGATTGGAGGAATCCTCGCGCCAGGGGATGCCCCTCTGGCTGAGCCACGCGCGGATATCAGCGCGGGCGACGTCCAGCAGCGGCCGCGCAATTCCGTCCGGCGTGAGTGCACGGATGCCCGCCAGTCCGGCTGTACCTGACCCGCGCAGGAACCGGAACAGCACGGTTTCCGCCTGATCGTCGCGAGTATGCCCGGTCGCCACGCGGTCCACCACGCCGGAACGCAGGCGCTCGAGGTAGAATTCACGCCGCGCCTGCCGCGCGGCTTGCTCCAGGTTGCCGCCGCGGGCGGCAACGTCGGCCGCGCGCAGATCGCAAGGCAAACCCGCCTCCGCCGCAAGCTGTTGCACAAAAACGGCATCGCCGTGGGATTCGGCCCCCCGCAGCCCGTGGTCCAAATGCAGTACACGCAAACGCAGATTCCAGCGCGGCGCCAGTGCGAGAAGCACCTTTAGCAGACACACCGAATCGGCCCCGCCGGACACGGCCACCCCCACACGGCATTCCGGCGCAAACATCCGGTGACGCAGAATCCACCCAGCCACGCTCTCGATCAAAGCTTGTTCCTGCACCTTCATGGCAAGGCCGCGCGCCGGCCTTACTGGCCGGCCCAACCGGTCCGTACCGCCAGCAGCGCCAGGAAGTTGTCCACCAGCAGACCTTCATAGCCGTGGGGGGCCCCATCCCAGGAGCGCCAGTCGTAGGTCAACCCGCCGGGGCCGAAACCCTGGAAGTTGCCCTTCTCGAATCCTTCAAGCAGCGGGAAAAGAATCCGATCGGCATCCTCGCGGCGCCCCAGTTGGTAGAGCGCCTGCAAAGTCCAGTACACATGGCAGGCTGAAGCGCCTCCGGTTTCGTAGAGTTGAAAGCCGTCGCTGCCATCCTCGTTTTGCGATCCTCCCCAGCGGCGCTCTTTGGTGATGTAATCGGCGCTCCGCACGGGGATGAGATTGCCCGGTAGCCCATACTCGAAACGGTTGTAGCCCACTTGGCGCATCTTGGCGAGCAGGCGGTCCATGATCCGGCTGGCTTGATCCTGTGGCGCGAGGCCAAGCGAAATCGCCAGGCCCTGCACGAAAGTGAAATAGTAATCGTGGAGTTGCCCGTCGGCGCTCTTCCACCCGGCCAGCACGCCGGTCGCCGGATTAAAGAATGTGGGAAAGTAGGCTTTGTGCAACAGTTGGGCCCGGTTGCGGTACCGGCGCGAATCAGCCCCCCGCCCGGCCACTTGCGCCATCTCCGCCATGTCCAGCGGCGCCCGGTAGGCCAAAGCGTTCGAGTAAGCGTCCTTGTGACCAAACCCGATCGCGTCCCACCAGTTGGCGGGACGGAATTTCAAGACCGGGGGCCATGACCCCGAGTCGCCGCTCAAAGGGTATTCGATCAATCCATCGCCGTCGCTATCAAAGGCCAGAATTCTCGCCGCCCAGGCTTCAATGCCCGCATAATTTTTCTTGAGCCACGCTATGTCCCCGGCCCCCCGCACATATTCGGCTGCTGAGATCACCAGCGAAGGGTAGGTATCCAGACTGTCATAAGGATAATGATCGTTTTCCGGCGGGACGCCGCGGTAGCCGCGCATGCCATATCCTTTCGCCCCGGCCAAGTAACGGTCCAATGTGTCACCGAGCAGGTCCGTGGCGCGCAGGCCGGGCGCCAGTTCCGGCGTACGGGAGGCCACCATGGCGTATTGAAAATACGTAAGCGGCGCCGGATCACTGGCAGAGTGATTGGCCAGAAGTTTGAACCGCGGGTTTAGCTGGAGAATGCTCAGGAAATTACGGCGATAGCCGTCAAAGCGCGGATCATGTTCCACAGACGCCGGGCCGGCATGGATGTTTACGACGTCCAGCACATATTCTACCTGCCGCAACGCAGCCGTGGCCGGCGGAAAGCCGATCTTCACCCAGTAGCCTTCCTTGCCGCGGCTGGCATCGTAGGCCAGCGGCAGGCGCCGTCCTTCAACAGCCGTCACTCGCAGCGTGCCGTAATCCGGCATGTGCAGCAGAGCCGGAAGGCGCACGCTGCCGTCCTCGTTGATCCGTCCGAGAAGGGTGGCGTGACACACGTGAGGATCGATGGCGATTTCGAAGCGTTCCGGCGCGTGTTCTTTGCTCCAGGACGATCGTAGGCGGATCTGCCTTTCCGAAACCGCCACGCTCCAAACCGGTGTTGGCCCGAGCCGGTACTCCGTGACTCCGTTTACCTTCCTTATCCGGTAAGCCCGCACCGGAGCCGCTGGAGCCAGCAGCAGGTTCTGGGAGAGCTTTCCCTTGCCCAAGCTATCCACCGCCAGCGTCTCGAACGCCGGATGAGTGGCTGAGACCACCGCCCGGAGGTACTTCGATGGGACGGCGCCGGCTGAAGCCGCCAGCGCCGCCATCAGGAAACACACGCCCGCACGCATCATATGCCTACCTCACGCTTTCACGCACGCAATGCATCCCTTTTGCGCTCGGCGGCTTTGGGCCACCAGGCGCCGGGCAGAAAGAAATCGCGCCAGTCAAGTTCACACTCTTCGACCATTTTGAGCCCGTACTCGCTGCGCCCCAAATCGTTCGGGCTGCCGTTGTTGGTGCCAAAGGCAAACTTGCAGCCGGCCTGCCTGGCTATGCGGATGAATGCCGGGCTCGGCAGGCGATAACGGCTGTTGATTTCGATGGCCACGTGGTTGCGAGCGGCCGTCTGGGCCAGCCGCCGCATACGCTCCTCAGTCCACAAGCGGTCATAATCGCCAGCGATTTGCGCGGGCAGGAAGGTGGGATTGACGTAGATGTCGATCGGTTCGCGCTCCAGAATGCCGGCAGCTCGGTCCACCAGCGTATCCATGAACTCCTCTGGATCAGCAATGTGGCCGACTTCATCGTCCATCCATAGGCGCATGCGGCGGCCGCGGTCATCGCTCCAAGTCATGGAATCGGTGAATACGTAGTCGAAAAGTGAAACCGCCCCCCGCGAAACCAGCTGCATCCATTCTCGTCCTTCCGCCTGGAGAGCCAGAAACACCGGCTGGTTTATCATGCTGTCCACGAAGCCGCGCAATCCCACGTCGTCCTGAACCGGAAATCCCTTGCCGCAGTTGACGGCGATGCCGTACTGAATGCCGTCTTTCCGGCTGCGCCGCAACGCGTCCTCGATGGTGAGACCTCCCTTCAGGTGGACGTGATAATCCACCATGGGAATGTTGCGCGCCTGGCAGGCAATCACTTCACGAAACACCGGATCCACCACGGGCGCCTCCGCGCCCGGCGCGCCCACATCGTCGGGCAGGGGGCGTACGCGGACAGAACGGAACCGCGCGGCGGCAGCCCCTGCGTCGTAACGTCCGAGAGCGAACGTGCCCTGCCCCAGCACGCAGCCGCGTCCGGCCCCGGGCGGAACCACCGGGGGTGTGGGCTCGGTGTAATCCACCAGCAGCGTACCGTTCAGCCGTACCTGAATGTTCTTACCGCGAACGGCGGCGTGGATCTTGAACCACTGGTTGTCTGCAACCATTGGCTTGTAGATATTCCGCAGCCCGTACAGCGAACCGGTCATGGCGCGCTCCAGGCGGCCGGGTTGCTTGGCGGCCGTATTGTTCAGTTGAATCCGGAAGCCTTGTTGAGGCTCTCCGGCCGGCACATCGGCGGTATGGAAGTAGATGCCCGCGCTGGCGCCGGCCTCAAGGAGCGCCTCCACCTCAAGTTCAAAATTCCGGAAACGGGCGCCATGCGCCGGGCCGTTGTAGAAGAGGTATGCGCCGCCTTTGCCGGCCGTAACGGTTCCGCCGCTCACCCTCCAGGCGCCGGCCTGGCCCCGCCCCCGCCAGCCCTCCAGGCTTGCGCCATTGAATAAATTGAGCCAGCCCTCGCCGGCTGCGCCCAGCCGGAGCGCGGCGCCGGCGCCGGCCAGCAAAGCACGTCTTGCAATTTTCGGTGTTTCCACGAAAACCTCGCCATCAGCCAGTATAGGGGCAATGGCGCCCGCGAGTGCGTTGCTATAAGATTGGCGAAAAGGAGCGATAGCCATGGCCTTACTAAGCCGCAGGGAACTGCTAAGCATGGCCGCCGCGACAGCCGCAACGCGCGGCGCTCGCCGCACCAGGCCGAACATCCTTTACATCATGGCGGACGATCATGCCTCGCACGCCATTTCCGCTTACGGCAGCCGGATCAATCGCACGCCCAACCTGGACCGCCTGGCCCGCGGCGGCGCACGGCTGGACAATTGTTTCTGCACCAACTCCATCTGCACACCCAGCCGGGCCGCCATTCTGACCGGCCAGTATAGCCACAAGAACGGCGTCTATACGCTGGCGGACCGGCTTGATCCGAACCGCGACAATGTCGCCAAACGGCTCCAGGCTGCGGGCTACCAAACGGCCATCATCGGCAAGTGGCACTTGGCGGCGGACCCAACAGGCTTCGACTACTGGAATATCCTGCCTGGCCAAGGCGAATACTACGACCCGGTATTCATTGACCGGGGAGAAAAAAAGAAACATCAAGGTTACTGCACCGATCTGATCACGGATTTCAGCCTGGAATGGCTCCGCAAGCGGGATACCCGCAGACCTTTCTTTCTAATGTGCCACCACAAGGCGCCTCACCGGCCCTGGCAGCCGGCGCCCAAGTACGCCAAATTGTTTGACGGCCAAACGATTCCCGAGCCCGATAATCTGTTCGACCATTACGAGAGCCGCCCAGCGAGCATCGCGGCGGTGAAGATGCGGGTGGGGGAGAACAGCACCAAGACGGACCTCAAGGTGGATTTCCCGCCCGGACTGAGCGGCGACGCGCTGCGGCGCTGGGCCTATCAGTACCACATCAAGGATTATCTGCGTTGCGTGCAGAGCGTCGATGACAGCGTGGGCCGGCTGCTCGACTATCTGGATGCCGAGGATCTGGCGCGCGACACGGTTGTCATTTATACCTCTGACCAGGGTTTCTTCCTGGGCGATCATGGATGGTACGACAAACGGCTGATGTACGAAGAATCGCTGCGAATGCCGTTTCTGATCCGTTACCCCGGCGCCATACGGCCGGGCTCTGTCATCAAGGACATGGTGCTCAATATCGATTTCGCGCCGCTGTTTCTCGACTATGCACAGGCTCCCGCGGCGCCGGAGATGCAGGGCCGAAGTTTCCGCGCGAACCTGGAAGGGCACACGCCCCGCAACTGGCGCCGGTCCATGTACTATCGCTACTGGATGCATAACGACGAGAGCCACCACGTGCCCGCCAGTTATGGCCTGCGTACGCACCGCTACAAGCTGATCTACGTTTACGGCAAGCCGCTTGGCATGCGGGGCGCGCACCCGCCGGAGACCGAACCAGCCTGGGAGCTTTACGATCTCAAGAACGATCCCCGCGAGATGCACAACCTCTACCATGACCCCTCTTACGCCGGACTGGTGAAACAACTAAGAGCGGAGCTGGACAAATTGCAGCGCGAAGTGGGCGACACGCCGGCATAAGCGTCGAGCACGGCGCACTGTTCTACAATGTTGCTCATGCAAGCGGCAGGGCAAAGCGCTCATAGTTTCTTGCACCAGAACCTGCCTCAAGGCGTGGTCTGGCAGGATAGCGCCGGCAAGATCGTCGACGCCAATCCGGCCGCGGAGTCCATCCTGGGGTTGACCCGCGAAGAACTGCTGGGCCGCACTTCTCTGGACCCACGGTGGCGGGCAATTCACGAAGATGGCTCGGATTTCCCCGGCCAAGAACACCCGGCCATGGTCGCTCTCGAGGCGGGCGAAGAAGTGCGCAACGTGGTGATGGGCATACGCGATCCGCGGATCGATGAGGTGCGCTGGATCCGGATCGACGCCATTCCCTATTTTTCCTCAGGAACGGCCGGCCGCCCTACTGCCGTAATGACGATATTCAGCGACATTACCGAGCACAAGCAAGCCGAACAGGAGCGTGAAGTGCTGCTGGACGTGCTGCGCCTGTTCAGCGCTCCTGAGAAGATGCCGGACCTGCTCGAACGGGTGCTCCGGAGGCTGCGAGACTGGTCCGGGTGCGAGGCGGCCGGCATACGTCTGCGCCAAGGCGAAGACTACCCCTACTGCGCAACCGCCGGATTCTCGAAGGAGTTCGTACAGCATGAGAACCACATCTGCACTCTGGATGACGGCGGCCGCGCGGCGCGCGATGCATCGGGCGAGCCAATGCTTGAATGTCTTTGCGGAGCGGTGCTGCTGGGCCGGTACAATCCCGGAGCGACCTATTTCACCGAGGACGGCTCGTTCTGGACGAACAATCTTTCTTG
>CAYSBM010000002.1:23528-29631 GCA_964429095.1 uncultured Solibacteraceae bacterium
CGAGCAGCTCTCCAGCGAACAGGTGGATACCCCGTTGCGAGGCTACTGCGCGGAGCAGGGATACGAATCCCTGGCCCTCATCCCGCTGCGCGCCGCAGGCCGGCTTTGCGGTCTGATTCAGTTCAACGACCGCCGAAAAATGCGTTTCAGCGCCACCCGAATCGCTTTTTTCGAGCGCGTCGCGGCAGCCCTGGCGCTCGGTTTGGCCGAGCGGCAATCAGCCGAACTTTTCCAGGAAAGCGAACGCCGTTGGCGGTTTGCCTTGGAAGGCGCCGGCGATGGAGTCTGGGACTGGAATGCACGGACCGGCGAACTTTACCATTCCAAACAATGGAAGGCGATGCTCGGCTTTACCGAGGATGAGGTCTTCGACGCTTCCGCCGAGTGGGAAGCCCGGCTCCATCCGGAAGATCGGGACGCCGTGCACCAAGCTATCGAGAAGCATTTCCGCGGGGAGACGCCCCTGTATATAGCCGAGTACCGCCTGCACAGCAAGGATGGAACCTGGAAGTGGATCTTGGCGCGGGGCAAAGTCATGAGCCGGGATGAACAAGGCCGGCCCCTGCGTTTTGTGGGCACGCAGACCGACATCACCGAGCGCAAGAAGGCTGAGGAGGCTCTGCGGAACAGCGAACAGGAAAGGCGGGCGCTGATTGACAACATCCCCGGCGCCGTTTTTCGCTGTGAGGTGAAACCGCCCTGGCGAGTGGCCCATATCAGCGCCGCTTGCAAGAGCTTGACCGGCTTTTCGGCTGAGGAGTTCACGGCCGGGCGGGTCTTGTTCAGCGACATCATCCTGCCGGAGGATCTGCCCCGCGTCATCCGCCTGACCGAGGAGAGCATCGAGCAACGGCAGCCTTACGATTACGAGTACCGTATACGCCACGCCGACGGCAGCGTGCGCTGGCTGCATGAAAGGGGGCGCGCTTATTATTCTCCCGGTGGGGAGCCGCTGTGGCTGGACGGCATTATATTCGACGTCACCGAGCGCAAGCAGGTGGAACAGGCTTTGCGGGAGAGCGAATACTGGCTGCGCGAGTCGCAGCGGGTTTCGAAGCTTGGAACGTGGGTGTTGGACATCAGGACCGGCAGGTGGACCGGCTCGGAAACCTTGGACGAGATTCTGGGCATCGGCCCCGGCTTCGACCGCACCCTGGACGGCTGGATGGCAATCGTGCATCCGTCATGCCGTGAAGCGGTGGCAGAGTATTACCGGACTGAAATTCTTCCGTATGGCAGGCCGTTCGGCCAGGAATTTCAGGTGGTGCGCCCCAGCGACGGCCGCACGCGCTGGGTCTCGATGAGCGGCGGCGCCATCCGTATGGAGAACGGCATCGCCGTTACTCTGGCCGGCACCATGCAAGACGTTACCCAGCGGCGCGAGATGGAAGAACAACTGGCCGAAGCGCGCAAAATGGAGACCGTCGGCCGCCTGGCAGGAGGTATCGCCCACGATTTCAATAACTTGCTGACGATTATCAACGGCTACAGCGAACTGGCCTTAGGCCGGCTGGATTCTTCCGATCCACTGCGTGCCTGCATGGGGGAGATCCGCCGCGCCGGCGAGCGCGCGGCTTCGCTTACCCAACAGTTGCTCGCTTTTAGCCGCCGGCAGGTGCTCCAGGCGCGTGTGATCGACCTGAACGAACTAATCCTGGAGGCCGAGCGCAGGTTGCAGTTCCTGGCCGGCGACGCGATCAAGTTGGTTACCACGCTGGATCCCCGCCTGGGAAAACTGCGCGCCGATCCGGATCAAATCAACCAGGTGCTGCTCAACCTGACTGTCAACGCGCGGGACGCCATGCCTGAGGGAGGAACCCTCACTCTGGCCACCTCCAACGTGGAGGTGAGCGAAAACGATCAGGCGGCGCAAGCCGGATGCCGGCCCGGGTCTTACGTTGTCCTGACGGTGCGCGACACCGGAATAGGCATGGACATTGAGACCCAGAGCCACATTTTCGAGCCCTTCTACACCACTAAACCGCAAGGCAGGGGGACGGGTTTGGGACTAGCCACCGTATACGGCATCGTTCAACAAAGCGGAGGCTGGATTACCGTATGCAGCCAACCCGGCGCGGGAGCGGAGTTCCAGATTTATCTGCCCCGCATCCGCCAGGAGCAGACCGCGGAAGCCCCGGCGGCGCACGGCGTCCGTCCGTCCGGTGGTTGCCCGGCGGTCCTCATTGTCGACGATCAGCCGAGCGTGCTTGAATTCGCCGGCGCCGTGCTTCGCAACGAAGGCTACAAAGTGCTGGAAGCCTCCAGCGGGGAACAAGCCCTCGAGGCAGCCGCCGCGCACGACGGCGCCCTGGACCTGCTTCTCACCGACATCGTCATGCCGGCTATGTCCGGCCGTGATTTGGCCCGGCGATTATCGGCTCAGAGGCCTGGAATCAAGATCCTGTATATGTCGGGTTACGCCGAACATAGCGAGGGGGATTCGGGAGACGGCGGCGAATTCATCGCCAAGCCGTTCGGCGCCGCGGCGCTGGCGGCGAGAGTGAAGCAGATGCTCGATTCCCAGGCCGGCTAATGGCCCGGTCCTCAGGATGCGGTAACGGGCTTGCGCGCCACCGCTACCAGCGTCAGGCCGCGCCAGGGCAGCAGGGGATCGATCAAGCGCCATAGCCAAACTGTCTTGTCGACCAGCTTGAGGGTTAGGTTGTTGATCCTCTTACGGCGCAAGAGGCGGCCGTACAACACCCATGCGGGCACGCCGGCGCGGTTCAATTGATAAAATCTTGCGACCTCAAACCCAGCTTGTTCGAGCAACTCTCTGAGGTGGCGGCGGGAGAAGCGCCGCCGGTGGCCGAGCGTGCGGTCGATGGAGCCAAACAGCCACTCGCCTTGCGGCACCAGGGCGAGCAATGCTCCTCCGGGTTGCAAGACTGTGTAGAGTTGGCGGAGCGTGGCGGCGGGCTCATCCAGGTACTCAAGCACATTTACTGAAAGCACAGTGTCGAAAGCACCCTGGAGTTCACGGTAGTCCGCAGGGTCGGCCGGGTCCAGGCGCCGTACTTCGACATTGGGCGTCCGGAGAAAACGGTTGCTGAAGGCGTGCAGATAGAGCGGATACTTCACGGTGGCCAAGTAACGCAAACGGCGGCTCATGAGACGCGCGCTTAGGTGGCCGATGCCGGCGCCGATTTCCAAGATGCTGTCGCCCGCATGCCGCCGCAACAGGCCGGCCAGCCAGTTCAAGTACTGCGGCGTACCGGTGAGGTTGTTGAGCAAGCCGCGCCCGTAAGGCTCGGTATAAAGATCGTCCACGGCCCAGAAATAAAGGATGACGCCGAGAGCTCTAAGCCCGTCCTTCCAACCGATTTTCTTGCCTTCTTCAAAAGTGCGCCCATGGTAGCTGATGGGCACTTCATAAATACGAAACTTCCGCTTGGCGCACTTCATGACGATCTCGGGCTCGAACCCGAAACGGTTGCTGCGGATCGGGATGCTCTTGAGCAGATCCGTGCGGAAGACTTTGTAGCAGGTCTCCATATCGGTCAGATTCAAGTTCGAGAACATATTGGAGGCCAGCGTGAGCGCCTTGTTGATCATGGAATGCCAGAACAGGAGCACGCGCCGCTGCTTGCCGGCCAGATAACGCGACCCGAAAACCGCGTCGGCGCGGCCGTCAAGCAAGGGGCGCAGTAGGTGGGGGTATTCGCTGGGGTCGTATTCCAAATCGGCGTCCTGCACCAGCGAGAAATCGCCGGTGGCGTGCTGGATGGCGGTGCGCACGGCGGCGCCTTTGCCCTGATTTACCTCATGCCGGAGCAGCCGTATCGCGGGTTCGCGCGCGGCCAGGCGCTGGAGAATGGGCCAGGTGCCATCGGTTGAGCAATCGTCGACGATGATCAGCTCGCGTTCCATGTTCTCCGGCAGGGGCGCCGCCAGAACTTGGGCCAGGCTCCGCTCCACCATCACACGCTCGTTGTAAACAGGTATGAGGATTGAGAGCTTCACGGTTCTTCCACAATATAATGAACACGGCCATAGCTAGCGGCCGTTACGCCGCCGCTCATTGCCCGCAATGTGAACGACCCAGGCGGCCTTGCGAGGCGGGCGTTCGGCGATGAGCAGAACGCGATAGAGGCGCTCGCCCCATACTCGTTTCAAATGCGCGTCCTCAACCGGAATTTCCTCCACCCGGGGTTTCAACCGCCCGCTTTCGAACAACACCCGCGCGTAGCCAAACCCGTGCTCGCGCCCGTTCAACTCCAACTCTCCCGGTGCGAGGATGCTCACCCGGCAGGGAGTCATGAGACTCAAGGTGATTTGTGCGGCGCCGCGCGTGAGTTCGCAAACATCAGCCACCGAGATCTGGTTGGCGGCGCGGTCCAGCCGCAGGTTGCGCCGCCAGGAGGCCAGACCCGCCTCCGGCGGGTACGCGCCGGCGAGAGCCAGGCTGAATTCGGCGGCTGGCGGACCGGTTTGATATCGGACTTGGCGCGCGGCGAACTGGCGGCCGTCGCGCTGCATGACGCTGTCAATAGTAGGCAGGTTGTGATACGCCGACTGCATGGTCCAGATTTCGTAGCGCTGTCTGCTGAAGGTCTTGGCGGTGTAGGTTTCCACGCCTACGTCGATCAGGACAGGCCTGCCGCCATTGTAAACAATGAAGTTGCCGACGTCGTTGTGATTATGGCTCTCGTCGTTGTGGCCTCCCTTAGCGGCCAGGTAGAGACCTTCGGATGATCCGCTCTTGATGCGAGCCGCCATCACTTGGATGCCGGGCAGCCAAACGTCGGCCGGCAGCGGCGCTTGGGCCGGGGCGGCGCACAACGTTTCGTAATTAAAGATCGCTGGCAACTGCCGGCCCAGACTGTCGCGCCGCAGCTTGCCTCCACCCAGCTCAGCGGCACAGTAGGCGCCGAAGGCCTGCAATTGTTGGTCTGCGATGCGCCGGCCGGCGCGGAAAACGAGATCGCCGCTGGGGGAGGCCTGCGCCGATGCGTCGGCGAAGTTGATGAACCAACCGCCGGCGATATGCGCGCGCATGATATAGCGGGCGATTTCGCCGATCAGCGGGACGCGATAAACGTCCAGGGCGCCGCCGGTGGCCGAGTGAAGCAAATCAAGACAGTCAAACAGCGATCCGCCCGCGCGGGACCAGTATCCAGGTCCCTCATCGCAGCCGCCGTCATCGTGATACGGATTTATGAAGTTGTCCAGGCTCCTCAGGATCTTGTAGACCGCCGCCGCACGGCGCTCTTCATCGGTTTCCATGATCAGCGCCGAGGTGAGCCAGTTGGAGTTGATCCACGGGTTCCAGTTGTTGACCGGCCTGGCGCGCGGAGGCCAGCCCATCCAACCAAAATCCCGCTCGAGGCAAGGATTGAGAATGCGGCGGGCGATTTCCAGCCGTATGCGCGGGCGAATGAGAGGCGATACGGCATCCAGCCGCTCGCCCAGCAGGTAGTGGGTCCACGCCAGCAGGCTGGAAGTCTCGGCGGCAAACAGGTCTACGACCGGTTCGGTCACGTCCGGCAGGCCTAATCCGGCGCGCTGGACGTTCACGTGGGCCGGCACTCCCCACCAGGTTTCCTCCGCCGTGAGCCAGATGCCGTTGGCGATCTCGTCCAGGAAACGCCCCCTGGCTTCCACGCACTCGCCAATGACCAGCTCGCCGAGGCGGCTGCGGCGCGCGCTCCGCACGCTTTCAAACCGCGACCGGTTGCCGTTGCGCGCATATTCGAGAAACGAACTGGCGAGCAAGGAAGGCCAGGGGGCACCGAGCTGAGCTTCGGCGGCGGCTATCAGTTCTTTGCGCAAGTCCGCAGGCAGACCTTCCCAGGCCTGGCGGTCTGAAATTGCGGGATAGGGCTTCCAGTTCGCACGGGGGATTAACACGCCCGTGAGGCGCTCCTGGGTCCAGCCGCCGGAGAGAATGTTTCGGGGTTGAGCGGGGATTGTGGGATCAGAGGAGGAGTGTGCCGCAAGCGCGCCGCCGGCAGCCGCGAGCCACGTCCTGCGGGTCGTTTTCAGCATGACTTCTATAGTGTCATAAAGAAAACGTCTGCCGAAAGTCAGACGTGGAGTTGTAGCCTGTGTGGCAGCAAAATGATAATGTCCCCTTTGAGCAAAGTAGAAATGTCCCCTTGAC
>CAYSBM010000003.1:0-9202 GCA_964429095.1 uncultured Solibacteraceae bacterium
CCGCATCACCAGATCCTGTCTTTCTCTACTGGAAGGGATTCTAGGCCAAAGCTAGGGTCTTGGGAGGAGCGCGCACCGGCGCCGGAACGGCGAAAACCTGCTCTGCCGGACGCGCTTCGCCGGCGGCTGAGTACATCGGCGCTTCCGCCGGCGGCGGGGCGGCAGCCGGCGCCACCGTCACCCCCGTCCAGGATGCGTGTTCAAAGGAGGAATAGGGGCACGGCTGGGTCGAGACCCGGCTGTGCTGGTGCCACGGGCTGGCCAGGAACGCCACCAGCCCCAACAGCGAAAACAGGACCACCAGACTGACCAGGAGGGCGCGGCCGCGGCTGTTGGTGCAACTCATGATGAGAACGGCTGAGAAGCCATTAGCTTAGCACAGCCGCCCGCAGGCGCAAGACTTATTCCAGGCGGTAGTTGGGCGCTTCCTTGGTGATGATCACGTCGTGCACGTGGCTCTCGCGGAGCCCTGCCACCGTCACGCGCAAGAACTGCGCCCGCTGTTGCAATTCGGCGATGGTGGCGCAGCCGCAGTAACCCATGCCGGCTTTCAACCCGCCAACCAGTTGGTAAATAAGGTCGGCGAGCATGCCTTTATAGGGCACCCGCCCTTCAATGCCTTCGGGCACCAGCTTGGCGCTGGGGTCTTGCCCGTAGCGCTCCGCCGAGCCTTGCGCCATGGCCCCGGTCGAGCCCATGCCCCGGTAGCTCTTGAAGGTACGGCCCTGGTAAAGAATCGTCTCGCCGGGACTCTCCTCGACGCCGGCCAGCAAGCTGCCGATCATCACCGTATCGGCCCCCGCGGCGATGGCCTTGGTGATATCGCCGGAAAACTTGATTCCCCCATCGGCGATGAGGGGCACGCCGGCCTCTCGCGCCGCGCGCGCACATTCGGTGACTGCGGTAATCTGCGGCACTCCGGCGCCGCTCACCACTCTCGTGGTGCAGATCGAGCCCGGGCCCATGCCTACCTTTACTCCGTCCACGCCCAGCGCGATCAAATCCCGCGCACCCTCATAGGTGGCCACGTTGCCCGCCACCAGATCGACGCCCGGGAAAGCATGCTTGACCGCTCTCACCGCCTCGAGGACCCGCTCGCTGTGGCCGTGCGCCGTGTCGATGGCCAGCACGTCCACTTTCTTGGCCACCAGTTCCTGCGCCCGCTCCAGAAAGTCGCCCGTCGCTCCGATGGCCGCCCCCACCCGCAGCCGCCCCTGAGCGTCCTTGGCCGCGTTGGGATATTTCAACTTCTTCTGGATATCTTTGACCGTGATCAGACCTTTGAGATTGTAGTGCTCGTCGACCACCAGCAACTTCTCCACGCGGTGCTGGTGCAGAATCTCCTGCGCCTGCTCGAGCGTGGTGCCCACGGGAACCGTGATCAGGTTCTCCTTGGTCATCACCTCGCGGATGGGCAAATCGAAGCGGGTCTCAAAGCGCAAATCCCGGTTAGTCAGTATGCCCACCAGCTTGCCGTCCTGAGTCACCGGGACGCCCGAGATGCGAAAACGCTTCATGACCTCCAGGGCTTCGTAGATCTTCTGGTCCGGCCCCACGGTCACCGGGTCCACGATCATGCCGCTTTCGCTCCGCTTCACACGGTCAACTTCCTCGGCCTGCCGGTCGATGGGCATGTTGCGGTGGATGATGCCGATGCCGCCCTGCTGCGCCAGCGCGATGGCCAGCCGCGATTCGGTGACGGTATCCATGGCGGCGCTGACGATCGGGATGTTCAGTTCGATGCGCCGGGTCAGGCGCGTGCGCGTATCGGCCTCGGCGGGCGTGATGGCGGTGCGGGCCGGCACCAGCAACACATCGTCGAAAGTGAGTCCTTCAGGCACTTGTTCCGGAAGCATGGGAATGAATACATCCAATATACCCCAGCCCGCCGCCGGGCCGCCCCGCGCACTTAGCGCGGCTCGCCGGTGCCTGGGTAAACCCGCAGGCGTGGATCGGCGGGGCGCGTGGGCGGCAGCATCTGGGTTTCGGCGATGTAGACCGAAGGGGCGCCCAGCGTGCCCATGTTGCTCGCATAGCCGATGTAACGACCGTCCCGGCTGATGGAAGCGCGCGGCGTGTTGTAGTAGGTCTGGGCGTTGGTGTCGTACATCACCGAGCGGTGCGAGTTCACCCGGCGGGCCACCGGCGCATCGCCGTTCAAGTACACCACCACGTTCTCGCCCCGCAACGGGCTCAGCGGCTGCGGATTACCGCTGGCCGCCAGCCCGCCTTCCTTATACTTTCCCGCGCTCCGGCAATCGCTGCCATCCAGCGAAAAATGCGTCTCGTCGATTCGCGTGAGAGCATAGATCCCGTTCACGCACGTGTTGCCACTGACCCCTTCGATCACCACTTTGTCGCCCGTGTTCCAGGGGTGCGGCTCGGAGACCGTGATGACCGCCGGGCTGGAGTTGGAGGCGCCGCTGATGGTGCGCACCGGAATCCGCCAGCCGGTCGACAGCGAGATCACACAGTAGCCGCTGCCGTTGCAGCCCACATGGAAAACGTTCGGACCGCTGTTGCTGTAAGGACCGGTCAACGGAAACAGGAAGCGCAGCCCTCCGCCTTCCTCCACCGGGCGCATCCTGGCGGCGCCTTTGTTCAATTGCACCGACACCACGTAGCTGTTGTTGCCCAGGATCTCCTCCAGGCCGTAAACAAGCACCACGTTTCCGTCCGCATCCCGCCCCAGATCGGCGTGCGGCGTGGACAGGCACACCTCTTTTTCCTGGCAGACGCCGTCGTCGTTGTTGGCCTTCATCTGCGGAAACTCGCCCAGGTAGCCTTCAAAATCCCGCGCGCCGCTAGAAGCGTTCACGCTCCAGACGGCCGCCGCCGGCGCGCCCAGCATAACCACATACCGTTTGCCCGCAGCCGCATCCATTTCGCTGACCAGAGCGTAATCAATCGAATTAAAGGGCAGCGGCAAGCCGGCGTAGCTGGCGCAGTAGGTCTTGGAAGATTGGTTGGCGGGATCCAGCCCATTCAGGTCCACGGCGCACACCTGGGCTTCGGCGGGCGCCCAGAACACCCACCAGTTGTCGTCGCTGATGTCGGCTGTGCCGCCATTGGTGATGGAGGCGAACCTGCCTCCGTAGTCGGCGGCTTTGGTGTCCTTGGAGCGGGACAAGTCGTACTTCCATAACTGGTTATTGGACATGCGCCGCCAATAAACATAAGGGTTGAGCGCGTCCCAGGCGGTGAAAGTGGTGTCGCCGCGGCTCTTGCCGGCATAGCGGATCTTGCCGTTCCGGGCATAAAAATCCATCACCGCGTTGTTGTCCACCATGACCAGGCTGTTGTCGGCATTGAACACCGTGATGGTGGAGTATTGCACTTGGTTGCCGCTTCCGGTCAACCGGGTGACCGCAGCGCCGAACTCGGTGTCCTGATAGCCGCCGCCCGGCTCGGGTATAGGGAACTCCTGGCTGGGCGGGCGCTGGTCGCGGATCACACAAGAGTCAGCGAAATGGAAATTCGCATCACTGTTTGAGCACCCCTGCGGGTAGCCTTCCGGATAGGTGAACACAGCCCACGGCTTGGGCTCGGCCACGGTTAAAGTAATGACGGTGACGTTGCCGGCGATGGTGACCGTTCCGGTGTACTCGCCAGGCGTCAGGCGGAACAGGTTGCGGTTGAGCCAGCTCACGGTCACCGTCGCCGGGCCGCTGCCGGACGCCGGGCTGACCTCAAAGCACGGTTCGCCCCACGGCGCGCAGGCGTTGGTGCCCAGCGCGCCGCCGGTCACCGCCTTCCAATCCCCTGTGCCGCTCACCGTGATGGTGGTTTTCCGCGGACAGATGGTAGCCTGGCGCGGATAGTCCGCCACCCAGCCTCGCATAGTCAGCGAGATCGAGGCGGGAGAGACAGTGATCTCGCCCCAGAGCGGAAACGCCGCCAAAAGAAAAAAGAAACGCGTTTTCATTGCGTCTTGGCGTCCCCTCCTTACAGGGCCGACAGATTCGCCCCTGGAATTTTAGCGCAGCACGGGCCGCAACGCCAAATCCGCCCGCTCACTAAGGTTGCAGACCGCCGCGCGGCGTCCCCTGCGGCGCCTACCAAGCCGCGCCGGGCGCGCTCATCCAGATTGAGTTGGGTTCCAGGCGCAACAATTGGCCTGTAGTGAGGCGCACGGTGGCCGGCTCCATCGAGTAATTGAGCAGCGCCAGATCGCCGCCCAACACGGCCCAGTACACCTCGGCGGGTTTGCTCAGCTTCAGCGCGCGTTTGACGAGCGGGTTCAGGCCGGACGCGCCTGCCAGTTCACGGCGCACGAACTCCATGTAGTAGCGCAGCGGCTCGGTAGGCCCGACAAACACCCGCAGGCGTCCCTGGCCCGTGTCGCCTTTCATCCAGCGCTGCCATTCCGATGCGTCGCCTTCCACCGTGGAAAGCCCCTCATGGCGCGCCTGCGGGCGCTGCGCGATGATCACCGTCCCGCCACCACGCAGCCAAGCCCCGACTTTCTCGATCACGGCCCGCTCGGTCACGTTGCCGGTCAGAAACACGAGCGCCTTGTAGCGGTCCAACGCCCCGTCCAGAATCATCTGCTCGCCCACGAAATCATAGTCCGCAACCGCGCGCAGCGCCTTAGCGCGCTCGAAGAAGCTGGCGCCGTTGAGGTGCCGCATGTATTCGTCGCTCAAGCGGTTGGGCGTATCCGGATAATACACGCCGATTCCGGTGGCTGGCTTGTTCCGGCGGTCGAGCAGCGGCGCGTGACGGAGCCAGGCGTCAATGGCCTGGTCGTTGGCGAGCAAATTGCCATCGTAGTAGAACAAATGGTCCGCGCCGTTCACAATGGCGTTGTACAGGCGCGCCATGACGCCGCGCGCGCTGCCGTATCCGGCCGGCTCGCTGCCCAGTTTGGCCCCATAAAACCGCGCCGAGCTGGCCGCCGGACGCGTCACGCAGAAATTGTTCAGGTAGCTGTCGTTCTCGTTGGTCAGGCGGATACCTCCGCCCAGACGCCCCATGCTGCGCGCCTGCTTGATGTAATCGGTGCCGATCTCGACTGCGCCCCAGCCGCCTGAGGATTGGTAAATCGGCGTCCGCGGCATGGCCTGTTTGGCCCACACAGCCCAGCGCTCGCACCATCCGGTCATCGAGTCCATGTACCAGTTGTTGAAATCCAGCCGCATGCGCGGCGACAGGGCGTGCACGGGGTGGAAGGTGTTCACTTCTTCAAGCGATGCGTATTGGGTCCCCCAAGCCTGGTTCAGAGCTTTGACGCTGGCATAGCGTCCCTTCAGCCAGCCTCGGAACGCCACGCTCGCGTCGGGATCCGCCGCCCAGTAGCCCAGGTGGGTGTGCAGGCCCCGGCCCTGGTAGCCCCAGTTGCCGCTGGCCGGATACTGCGCCTCGCCATAGTTGCCGCTGGGCCCCAGCCGCACACCCAGCAGCGACGGCCGGCCCCCGTAATGTTTTCCGAATTCGTCTAAGAAACGGCGTACATACTTGGACTGGTTCTCATTGAAAATCGTCGGAATCTCCACCGTGATGTTGTGCTCCAGACACGCAAAGCCGGTAAAATCCTTCGAGTTGTAGAACCACTCAGGCAGCGAGTAGGCCGAACCCACCACCAGCAACGGAAACCATTTCAACCCGTGGCGCTCAAGCTCCTCCACAACCGAATCGTAAAAGCTCCAGTCGAACACCCCCGGACTTCGCTCGACGAAGTTCCACTTTACATAGCTTTCAATGGCATTGAACCCCAGCGCTTTGACAAGAGGCAAAGTGGCGCGCATGTTCCGCAACGAGTTCTGTAATCCCTCCAGGGCCGGTGCATCCGCCCCGGCCGTGGTCACCAAATCCAGCGGATGGTTCAGCCGAAAGGCCGGTTGGGCCTCCGGCTCCGCCTCAGGCGCGGGCTCCTCGCGCGTCACCTCGACCGAATGCAGTAGCGTCAAGCCTTCGATGCGCAGTTCGCCGGCCAGCTTCTGAATGTGAAACACGGCATGCCGCAACCGGCCCGAATTCAGACGCGCAACGCCCCGCCGCACCCCCAGCGCAGTTCTCCGGCGAGCAGCTTGCGCCGCATTCACCGTGATCAGCCCGTAGCCTTCATCTACGTAGCCAACCGACAGCCACGCCGCTTCTTCTACCGGCCGCGCCAGCTTCAGCACAAACGCCGCGCGGTTGTAATAGTCGCCCAACGGTTGAATGCGGGCCACGGCCACCCCGCCGCGTTGCTCCATGGTCCAGTTCGCGCCCGGGCCGCGGGTGAGCGAGATTTCGTTCGAAGCCTGCGGGCTCCCGGCTTGCCAGCGAACCAGCGGCGCCGCGGCGGCCGACAGAACAATCGTGCAGAGGATCAAGAAATGTTTCATTGGGGATCTCTATGCCTGCGCCACAAGGAGCGCAGCCTGTTCCAGGTCTTTCATTGAGGGAGTCGAGATGACCTTGTCCATGTCCTCGCCGGTCTCGATCATGTGGACCAGATGCATCGCCGCCAGCTTCATACACCATGCGTCGGTGACTTGCCGGCCCAATTTCTCCGCCAACTCATAAAGCAGCCGGCGCATGAGGGCGATGACCTTGGTTTGGCGTTCGTCCTGGCAAGTGAGCAAGAATTTGACATCCACCGAATCGCTGTGGCGAATGGAGATGGCGGTCTGCTGCCAGAGGAACTCCACCTGCCAGATTTTTCCCAAGGGGTCCGGCCCGGCCTGGAACCGGCGGAAGTTTTTGATCATCCCCTTACAGTCTGTCAGAAATGGAGGTCGGCGTGGGAGACCAAGCTTAGAAACTCGTCCCGCGTCTCCTTGTGCGTGCGGAAGGCTCCCAGCATGGCGCTGGTTACGGCGCCGGAATGCTGCTTCTCAACCCCGCGCATCATCATACAGAAGTGGCGCGCGTGCGCGCCCACGCCCACCCCCAGAGGATCAATCGCCTCTTGAATGGTCTGGGCGATCTGCTGCGTCATGCGCTCTTGCAGTTGCAGCCGCCGGGCGTACATGTCCACAATGCGCGGGATCTTGCTCAGCCCGATCACCTTGTTCCGCGGCAGATAGGCCACGTCCACTTTTCCGTAGAACGGCAACAGGTGGTGCTCGCAGAGGCTGAAAAATTCAATATCTTTGACGATCACCATCTCGTCGTACTTCACCGTGAACAGCGCCCCGTTGACTACCTTATCCAGTTCCATTTGGTAGCCGCTGGTCAGGAACTTCAACGCCTTGGCGGCGCGCAAGGGGGTGTGCTTCAAGCCCTCCCGCGCCGGGTCTTCGCCCAATTTCGCCAGAATGTCCTTCATCAGCACGGCAATCGCGGCGGCCTCGTCGCGCTGCGGCATCTGCTTCACTTTCACCTTGCTGGCTGTCGTCTTCAAACCTTTAACTCCACGCTGTTGTTCTTGGTTTCCCGGATGCGCACCCGGTCCAAAACGGCGCCGGATGCGCCAAATGTCGCTTTCCACGCCGCTTCCAGGCGGCTCGCCACCACCCGGGCCAGATTCTCGGTAGTGGGCACTTTCGAGGCGAACTCGGCCACCTCCAGGTTCAGGTTGCGGTGATCCAGATCCCGCACCACGGCGGCGGTGACTAGCCTGTCCAGCTCCTCAATCCGGATGAGCAGCCCGCTGGCGGCGTCCACACATCCCTTGACGCTCACCTCCAGCTCGTAGTTGTGCCCATGGCTATGGGGGTTGTTGCACTTGCCGTACAGCTCGCGGTTCTGGCTCTCACCGAGCGAGGCAGTATGCAGACGGTGGGACGCCGAATACCGGTATCGCCGCGGCAGGCGGGTCATGCGGCATCCCCCTGAAAATCCACGTAACGTTCTGCGGTTGCGTACACCCGCACCCGGTGGAGCCTGACTGTTCCAGTGGTGAACTGCGGCGCCAGCCGCCGCCAGATTTCCGCCGCCAGGTTCTCCGCCGTGGGCGGCACGCGGTCAAACGGCGGAACTTCATAGTTCAAGAACCGGTGATCCATCGGCTCCACCACTTCCTGGTTCAGCACCTGCTTCAGCCGCTTCAGGTCATAAACCATTCCGGTGACCGGGTCGGGTTCGCCCTCCAGCGTCACTTCAACCACGTAGTTGTGCCCGTGCCCTCGCGGGTTGGCCGCTTCTCCGTACAGCGCGCGGTTCTGCTCCTCGCTGAGATCCGGACGGGCGCAACAATGCGACGCCGAAAATTCCACCCTGCGCGTGATCAGCATCTTTAGCAGTTATTTGGATGAAGCCGCCGGGCGTTGAGATCTTCTAAAATTATAGATGCCTCTCATGCACAGCGCCAAGACCGAGCGCGCGATTCAATTGCTGCTGGCCGTTCTTTTCCTGGCCTTGGGCTACGTAATTGTGGATGCCTTCCGCTCCAGGACCGTCAACGTGGGCGACACGGCGCCTGACTTCCAGATTACCGCCGATAACGGCCGGCTGCTTTCCCGCTCGAACTTTGGCGGCCGGCTTCTGGTGCTCAATTTCTGGGCTACATGGTGCCCGCCTTGCATTGAGGAGATGCCTTCGCTTGATCAGCTCCAGCGCCACCTGGGCGCCGCCGGTGTGGTGGTAATTGGTGTCAGCGTGGACACCAATGAACGCGCCTACCGCGAGTTTCTGAGCAAAGTCGGCGTCTCGTTCCTCACCGCCCGCGATCCGCAGGCGCGCGTCAGCGCCTCCTATGGCACCTTTAAGTTCCCGGAAACCTATCTCATCGACACCCGCGGCAAAGTGCGGCGCAAGATCATCGGCGCCACAGACTGGATGGACCCCAAGATGATAAGCTACATCCAGTCGTTACTGTGAACCGTCATGATTCCCCGAGAAGCCCGCGACCGGATCGCCGCCCTGGTGGGCCCCCAGGGGTGCCTGGACCGTCCCGAGGATCTGCTCTTGTACGAATACGATGCCGGCGTCGATAAAGCCATGCCGGATATGGTGGTTTTCCCACGCTCCAGTGAAGAAACCGCCGCCATTGTCCGGCTTGCCCGCCAATACGGCGTGCCGCTGGTCGCCCGCGGCGCCGGCACCGGCTTAAGCGGAGGCTCGGTGCCTCGCCACGGCGGTATCGTGCTCTGCTTTTCGCGCATGAACCGCATCCTGGCCATCGACCTGGAGGGCGAGCGCGCGCTGGTGGAGGCGGGCGTGGCCACCATGGACATCACCCTGGCCGTCCAGGACCAGCAATGCTTCTACGCGCCCGACCCCTCCAGCCAGCGTTCGGCCAGCCTTTGCGGCAGCGCGACCGCAAGCGCCTTGC
>CAYSBM010000003.1:9212-28076 GCA_964429095.1 uncultured Solibacteraceae bacterium
GTTCGGCCACCATCGCCGGCAACGTGGCCGAAAACGCCAGCGGCGCGCATACGCTGGCCTACGGCATCACCGCCAATCATGTGCTGGGCCTGGAGGTCGTACTGGCCGATGGGTCCATAGTCTGGCTGGGCGGCGAAGAGCAAGACCTGCCCGGATACGACCTTACCGGCCTGGTCACCGGCAGCGAAGGGACTCTGGCTCTCATCACGAAGGTCATCGTCCGCCTGATGCGCCAGCCCGAAGCAGTTCAAACCGCGCTGGCCATCTACAACTCGGCCGAGGACGCCGGCCGGACCGTCACCGAAATCACCGCCCGCGGTATCACACCCGTGGCCTTGGAAATGCTCGACGGCGTTATGCTGCGCATGGTGGAAGAAGCCACCCATGCCGGCTATCCGATGGATGCCGCCGCCGTGCTGCTGATCGAAGTGGAAGGATTGCACGAGGCCATCCAGGAACAGATCGAACAGATCCGCGAAGTCTGCCAGGCCTGTCTGGCGCGCGAATTCCGGCAGGCCCGCACGGCCGGCGAGCGTGAACTGCTTTGGACGGGGCGCAAGAACGCCTTCGGCGCCATCGGCCGCGTCAGCCCCACCTATTACGTCCAGGATGGGGTGGTGCCCCGCACCAACATCGCCGATACTCTTGGTTTTATCCGCACGGTTGCCGGCAAGTACGGCCTCAACATCAGCAACATCTTTCACGCCGGCGACGGCAACATGCACCCCATCATTCCCTTCGATCCGCGCAAGCCCGGCGATCTTGAGAAAGCGCGGCTGGCCGGCGAGGAAATTCTTGAATATTGCATCTCGATTGGCGGAACCATTACCGGCGAGCACGGCGTGGGCATGGAGAAGATCAATTTGATGGATAAACTATTCTCTCCTTCCAGCCTGGAAGCCATGCGCCGGATTAAGAATTTGTTCGATCCCGCCGGTCTGCTCAACCCCGGCAAGCTCTTGCCGCCGCCTGCGTAGTCTTATCCTGCCGGCCGCACGTCGCGCAGCGTGGCGCACCAGGGTGCGTAGCCGCGGCTTTCCGAATATGGATCGGGATCGAATTGCACCAGCGCGTCCACTCGCGTGTGAGCCTCCAGTTCCTCCAGCCGCCCGGCGAAATTCCATCCCAACACCTGCAATGCGCAACCGTTGTGCCGGAGCCGCACCCGCACATGCCGCTGTTTCCAAACTACCGGAGGGGCAACCACCTCCGCCCCGAACACGCCGAACAGCGGCGACGGATTGCCCGCTCCGAACGGCGCCAGCCGGAGAATTTCCGCCACGCTCTGGTCGTTCACCTCGCTTAGATCCAGCGCCGCGTCCAGTTCAAAGTGGGGCCGGAAATCTTCGCCTTCCAGGCGCTCGGCCGCGTAAGCGTTCAGACGGTGCCGGAATTCCTCCACTCTGTCCACCGGCAAGCTCACCCCCACGGCTTGCCGGTGCCCTCCATAGCGTGTAAACAAATCCGCCATAGCCTCCAGCGCCTGCAAGAGGTGGAATCTCGGCACGCTGCGCCCACTGCCTTGCGCCAGCCCTTCCTCGGCGTCTTCGCTCAACACGATCACCGGCCTGTGAAAACGCTCCACCAGGCGGTTGGCCACAATCCCGACCACACCGCGATGCCAGCCGGCGCCGCTCATCACCAGCGCCGCCTGATGGTCGCCGACCGGCGTCCGTGAGCACTCCTGAAGAATGCTCTGTATGATGTCGTTCTCGGTTTGTTGGCGTTCCTGGTTAAAGCTGTGCAATTCGGCGGCTAGTTGCCGCGCCCTTTCCTCATCGCGGGTCAGCAGCAGTTCGATGACGCCGTTCGCATCGGCCATGCGCCCGGCGGCATTTAGCCGCGGTGCGATGCGAAAGGCGATCTGGCCCGCCGTCGGCACTTCGCCCGGACTAAAGCCGGCCACCTCGAACAGGGCCCGCAACCCCGGATTGCGTAAATCCCCCAAACCCCGCAACCCGTGTTTGACGAAGATCCGGTTTTCGCCTGTGAGCGGCACCACATCAGCCACCGTTCCGATGGCCACCAGCTTCAATAGTGACGCCGTCATGCGAGACAGTTTCGATTCCGGCCAACCCAGGCCGCTCAACAGAGCCTGCGCCAGTTTGAAGGCCACGCCCGCCCCGCATAGATTCTTGTCCGGATAAGTATCGTCGGCCCGGTTCGGATTCAGCACCGCCAGCGCCGGAGGCAGTTCGGCTTCCGGTAGGTGGTGGTCGGTAATGATGACGTCCACGCCCAGACGCTCCGCTTCCTTCACCGCTTGCACTGCGCGGATGCCCGTATCCAGACTGATGAGCAGCCGGACTCCGTCGGCAGCCGCCTGCTGGATCACTTCACCCCGTATTCCATAGCCGTCCTTCAGACGGTTGGGCACATAGTGGCACACCTGCCCGCCTGCCAGTTGGATGGCCGTCATGAGCAGGACGACGGCTGTGGTTCCGTCGGCGTCGTAGTCGCCGTACAACAGGATCTTCTCGCCCTGGCGCACAGCCGTTCGCAGCCGCTCAACGGCAGGCCCTAGATCTTTCAGCAGGCAGGGATCGTGAAGGCCGGAAAGGGGCGCCTCCAGGAAGCGCTGCGCTGAGGCAAGATCGCGGTAGCCCCGGTGCAACAGGACCCTCGCCGCTGGCGCATGAATACCCAACCCCGCCGCCAAGCGGGCGGCTTCTTTTTCATCCACCGTAGGCAGTTGCCAGTGGGCCGGCCTGGACATCCGCGGCGGCTTTCAGTTCCTGGAGTAGTAGCCGCTTACCGGACCGCCGTCGTCAGAATCCGCTTCCGGCAGCGACTCGAAGATCTCTTCGTGCAAATCCAGGAAGTCCTCGTACCATTCCGTGCGCAGATCGAAGAAATACTGCCGCCCCTGGTAGTCGTAGGAAAGCTCGATGCAGGAAACAAATCCCTCATACGCGCTAAACTCGCGCAAGCGGCGTTCCAACCTCCGCCGGTCGCCGTTTTCCAACTCCGCATCCTCCAACTCGCTGAGCGCCTCTTCGATATCCTCGGCCGAAAACTCCTCGCATCGAATCACCACCATTGTCACGCCAGCCCGCTTGGCTGTGCTCACAAACTCGTGGTAATCCGGATAATGTTTGGTATCCCAACCGATTGCCGACATCTCCCGGTGGTGGCGCGGATGAGAATGAAATACGATCATTCCCTCTGCCGCCAAGTATTGGACGATCTCGTTCTTCAACGCACCGAGGTCTTGGTTCATGAGCGCGAAGCCACCACCAAAATGTCGTGCGCCGCGGCCAGATCCCGTGCCGCAGGCGTAACGATGGTCTTGGGTCCGATATAAATCTTGCGGGATGCGGCCAGCGCGTCACGCACATCCTGCTCACAGACGAATTCGGCGATCGTAATCACTGGCGAAGTGGGTTTGGACTCCGCGGGCGGCTCACTGCCCTGGGCCGGAGTGGGACAGGCGCATGAGGAAGCTGCTGGCGCGCTCGCCTTGCGCGCCGCCAAAAACCGGTCCACCACCTGTTCGGCCACGCCGCTCGGTGCGCTGGCCACTACCGCCGCCGGCTTCGCCGCTCCCGCCAGAATGCCTCTCTTGGCCAAGTATTGGTCTACTGCTGCGGCGATATCCGCGCGCTCCACGCCCGCTCCCAGTGCCGGCTCTGGAACCGGCTTGGAGACGGGTGGCGGAGCCGGAGCTTTGGTTCCCGGCTTATATTCGGGCACGACGAAAGCCTCCTCCGCCTTGCGCACCACATAGGCCAGACGCTTGATGTTAATCAGGTGCAGCGGGCCCACGTTGTCGCCGGTAATGTTGCCCGCCATTGCGCCGCAACCCAATGTCATGGACGGCAGCAGCGCCGTGGTGATCCCCACCGAACCTTGGGGCGCGGCCGTATTGACCAGGACCCGCATGGCCGGCATACGCATTCCAAATTCGCGTATCCGTGCATCGTCGGCCGAGTAAATTGCAGCCGTGTGCCCAAGGCCGCCGAACTTCAGAATGTTTTCGCAGGCCTCCAGTGCCGCTTGCCAGTCCTTCACAAACAGCACCGACAGCACCGGCGACAGCTTTTCGGCCGACAGCGGATGGAACTTGCCTACCCCTTCGATCTCCACGGCCAGAATGGAAGTCTCCGGGGGCACCTCGAAGCCCGCCATTTCGGCGATCCGCGTAGGCGACTGTCCCACGCAACGCGGGCTGATCGTCCCCGCAGGCGTGATCAAGATCTTGGCGATGGCGTCGCGCTGAGCCGTACTGCAAATATAGGCCTTCTGCTTGCGCAACTCCTCCAGGATCTTCTCCCGAAGATCGGCCTCGGCCACCAGCGATTGCTCACTCGAGCACACCGTACCGTAATCGAACGACTTGCCCGACACCAAACTGGCGATGCTTGCGGCCAGATCCGCCGAGCGGTCCACCAGCACAGGCACGTTGCCCGGTCCTACTCCGAAGGCCGGCTTGCCGCTCGAGTATGCCGCCCGCACCAGGCCCTGCCCGCCGGTGGCCAAAATCACTGCTGTTTTTTCGTGACGCATCAGCGCCTGCGTGGCTTCCGTGGTCGGAGCCGTCAGGCACTGGATGATTCCCTCCGGCGCTCCCGCGGACACCGCGGCGGCGTGCAATACCTCGCAAGCCTCCGCCGTCGAGCGCTTGGCGTGGGGATGCGGGCTCAAAACCACCGCGTTGCCCGCTTTCAGGCTGATCATCGACTTGAAGTTCGCCGTCGAAGTTGGGTTGGTGGTCGGCGCAATCGCCGCCACAACTCCCATGGGCACTCCGATTTCGACAATCTTCTCGTCCGGGTTTTCCCGCAACACGCCCACCGTTTTCATCGGACGGATGTTTTGCGCCAGCCACTTCGAGGTCAGCAGATTCTTGGCGATTTTGTCCTTGACGTTGCCGTAGCCGGTTTCTTCCACCGCCAGTTCGGCCAGCCGCACGGCGTGGGCCTGCGCGGCCGCCGACATGGCCTCCACCACGGCGTCAATCTGTTCCTGGGTGTAGTTGCGATACTTGAGGAACGCCGCGTGGGCCTTCTCGACCTTGTTGCGGACCTCTTGTATGGAAATGAGATCTTGGTCCTGAAGCATGGCTCACATCCGCGCGGACCCGCAGCCGGGCGCGCAAAGAGCGTCTTACTTGTCTGCCTTCTTGGCGCCGGGAAGAATCTTTTCGACCTCGCCGTGGGGGTTCGGAATCACGTGCACCGCCACCAGTTCACCCACGCGCCGCGCTGCGGCTGCGCCGGCATCGGTGGCGGCCTTCACCGCGCCCACGTCGCCGCGCACGGTCACCGTCACATAGCCGGCGCCGACGTATTCTTTCCCGGTCAGCGTCACATTAGCTGTCTTCACCATCGCGTCGGCGGCTTCAATCGCACCCACCAGACCTTTGGTTTCCACCATTCCAAGAGCTTCCATGCATGCCTCCAGATTCCGGCTCGGATGATAGCCGATGTAATCTCCACGGTATCACACCCATTGTGGGCGTACAATCGATGTGCGCGTCACCGCGATTGTATCAAGACCCTTTGGGCCTGCCACCCGGCTTGAGAGCAGCCTAGAAGCGCCTCCGCGCTTTCAACATACGAACGCTTGCTGGAAGCGGAGATGGGTCCCAGCTCATTGCTGAGGGCAGACCCGAGACTCTAACTGCCGAACAAGAGCCGCCGAGATCGCCCGTATGGGGCGCTTCACCCGCAACAACGCGATCACCGAGGGGTTCCACACCAAAATGGAGGTCCTCGAGAGACAAACCTACGGGTTACGCAATTTCCAAGATGATCGGTTGAGAATTAAGGTACTGTGTTCTTGCTGGTCAGGGCCTGGCGGCCTGTCCCCACTAATGACCAAGAGCCCAAAGATAAAGTGGTACGCCCGAGAGGATTCGAACCTCTGACCTCTTGCTCCGGAGGCAAGCGCTCTATCCGGACTGAGCTACGGGCGCAGCTAATATCATTGTACGGGATGCTCGCGGCCAAAAGAAAGCGAACCTAGCTAGCTTTCTTTCTGGCCGCGGCCTTCTTGGCCGGGGGTTTGACCCGCTCGTTGAGCAGGGGCTCGATGATGCCGCGCAGCACCTTTTCTTCGTCCCGGAAAAACTCTTCATCCTCGCCGCCGCGGTGGGCGCGGATAATGCCTCGACGGTCAATCACCATCACTTGCGGCACCAACAAGCGCAACTGCGGGGGGTGTTCCATAAAAGCCACCGCGCGATCGTAGCCAGCATAGCCCACCGGATAGGAAGCGCCCGTTTCGGCTATGAAACTGGATAAATTCAGTTTCGGCATCGCGTCGACCGCCACGCCGATGCACTGTAAACCCCGCGGGCCTAACTCGTTTTGCAGCTTGGTCAGCACTTTGGAGGCGGTCTTGCAATGCGGGCATGTCGTGCGCAGGATCTCGATCGCCACCACCTTGCCGCGCATCTGGCTCTGAAGGATCTGGGTGGCGTCGGCAAGGCTTATCACAAATTCGCCCGCCGGGCGGGGGAGGTTGGCGGCGCACGCCGTCCCGATCTCGGCTGCCGTCAACAGACATAAAGCGAACACACGGCGCAAACGCGATTCACCTCCTGAAAAACAGTTTACCGTATGGAGCGGGCCTGTTCGGCCGAAGGCAGACCTTCCACTCCCGTCACGACTGAACCTTGCAAGCGCAGGCTGAAGTAGCCTCCATCGCCCCGCCCCAGCAGACTGTCCGGGGTTTCCGAGATGGCCTCCAAAACCTTCCACTTGCCCTTCAAAACTCGCAGGTAGGATGCGAAAAACCGCCGGGCGGCTTCCCCGCCATCCCAGGCGGAGACATAGGTCAGCACGGCGCTCCTCTCGTTCTCGTAAAGCTCATACGCGGCGCCGCGCCACCGCCGGGCGATATCCCCCGCCTCGGTTTCCATTCCGAACTGCCGCAGCAGGATCTGGTGATCGAATTCGCCCAGCGTTCCCGCGGCAAGCAGCTTGTAGTCTTTGGCCCGCGGCGGCTTGGGAGGCTTGAGGACGGTGGGTTCCACCTTCGAGAAATACAGTTCCGGGTGCAGAATCTGCTGGGCTGAAGAAGGCGGGCGGCGGAAGACCTCCCGGAATCCTTCCTGGCCCAGCTTTTCCAAGACCGCGTGTTGAAAGAGCATCCCGTAGGTGTAAGGAAACAGCAGCGTTTCGCGCACATACAAAGGCGCCGCATCAAAGACTGGGAACCTGCCGGCGGAAAGCTCCGCTGCGCGCCGTAGGGTTTCGGCCAACGCGGTAGAGCCCTTCAGCGACTGTCCCGCCTGCCGCGCCGCGTACTCCGACATCAGATAGGCGGCCTGGCCTTCCATGACCGCCATGCGCGCCAACGAGTTGTCGTCGCTTGCGCCTCCCCGGCGGATGAACTTTTCCAGGTGAAAATGCTGATCGGCCAGCGCGTGCGCCAGTTCGTGCACCAGCGCCATGCGTTGCAGATCCGGAGGCGCTGATTCGAGCACAAACAGTCTCTTCTTGCGGAAATCATAAAATGCCGCAGCCTGCTCGGTGAACAGTTCAATCGTGCTTTGCGCCAGGTCATAATCCGGAGGCAGGAAACCAAACTTCTTAAGGACCAGTTCTTCGGCTCGTATTTCCTCGGGCGCCATTTCCTCTTTCAGGCGTTCACGCAGAAATTGATTCACTCCCTGCTTGCTGATGGGGGCGCACTCGACTTTCTTGACAAAGCCCAAGCCGGTGATTCGGGTGAGTTCGGCGCTGATCGCCTGGATCTCCGCGAACAGGCCGGGAGACTCGCCGCTCGGCGCGCCCGCCGGCGCCGGCAAGCTTGCCAGCGCCAATAGGACAATCAGAAGGCGTTTCATGAGTTGAGCCTGAAGTTCTGCGATAGATGCGCTACAATATTAGCTTCCACTCAAGCGAGGATTCAGGAGAACTATCTTGGCCGACGAGAAAACCTACAAAGCCACCTATGTGGGCAGCGGTACATTTATCATCTCCAAACCCAAGCGCAACCGCCGTATGCTGCGCCAGGCTCGCGTTCGCTTCCCGCAGCGCGGCGCGCGAAAATAGCCCTCTGGCGCCAACAGCAGCCGCCATGCCTATCAGGGCTGGCGGCCCGCACTCCAAAGAATTCCGTTGCGAACCAGCCGCCTATAGCCGGGGTTGGTGTGCACCTGGTGATCATGGCCCATCAGCGTCACGAAAACCTTGGATTTTTCGTAGGCGCTGACCCAAGCCATGGGGCCATCGGCCAGTGGGTGGTCCGTGGTCATGAGGACCGTATTGGAGGGCGACATCCAGACTCCCTTGTAGGTCTCCTCGATCATGTGCAGCGGGCCGACCCCTTTCAGAATCGGATGGCTGGCAGCCGGCAGGACCATTACCTCCTGGTCGTGTTTGTAAGTTGAGCGGGGCCGGCCGTCCAGCGGCTCAACCAGGTAGCGGCCGCCTACCACCTCCTTCCACCACCATTCCCACTTATTGAAGTCGGCAACGGCATGATGCAGGACCACCAAACCCTTGCCGCTTTCAACAAACTCACGCAGAGCCTGTTGTTGCGGCTCGGGGATTTCCTGGATCAAGTCGTAAAGCACCAGAACGTCGAATTTCTTCAGCCACCCTTTTCTCCCGTACACGAAGGGGTGTGGATCCACGGTAACCGCCATATCCGGATAGCCTTCAAACAGATCGTAGAAAGAGGTGTCGTGGCTGTGGCCGCCGGTCACCACCAGTACCCGTACGGCGTCCGGATAGGGTTCCTCTTTGGGCCATGTGGCTGGCAGCGTGACCTTGCCGGTGGCCGCCCACTCGGCGCCGCGGGCAAACGTCACTTTGAAGCCCGGCTCCATCAAGGCCATCAAGTCGTGGCCCAGAGCGGTATGAAACACCCGGCCCTTTCCGTAATCTACGGTCCAGAGGATGGGCTCATCCTTGCCGCTGCCGTTCATTTCTTTGGCGTTGAAAGCCGTCCCGATCACCTTGACGCCGGGCCGCATCTGGAAGTTGTAGTACAGCTCGTCGTTGGCATAGAAGCCCCCGCCCATGCCTCGGGCGATGGGATGGTCCGGATCGGTGAATTTCACCTTGAAGATATGCCGTTTGCCATGCTGTGTGCGGGGCGGGCCTGGCGTCCAAACCGCTCCGACCATGTCGCCGTATTCGGTCCAGGGCGGCTCTGTAAAGCCGGCGTTGGTCATACGGTCGCCCAGCACCGGCATAACGCCGAAGCTGTAATCTGCGGCATGCACGATAACCAACCCTTTGCCGTTCTTGACAAAATCCACCAGCGCCCGTTCCGCCACTTCGCCCCACCGCGGCCCGCAGTAATCCGACACCACCACATCGTATGCCGCCAGCGTGGCTGTGGTCATGCCGGCAGGCTCCTCCGTTACGCGCACATCAAAGCGGCCGCTATCCACCAGAAGTTTTCGCAGATACGGCGTCGTTACACGCCAGTCGTGGTTGTTGCGGCCTGAAAGGATCAAGGCCCGCAGTTTGCCAGGTTCGAACATGCGCGCGTTATTCTGCGCCGCAAAGGCCGCGCCGGCGGTTAGCACTACGACCGCCAGCGCGCAAAACGGGAGCGTTCGAGAACGCATAGCAGACTCCTCAGACTAAGAGTTGATCAATTTGGTGAGGTGTTCGAGGCTGCGGGCGGCCTGCGCCGGTGTTCCGCATTCGACGCTCAACACGCCGTCAAAGTTATTCTCCTTCAGAATGGCGATCACCCTGGCCCAGTCGATGACGCCATCGCCGCAGGCGCACCCTACCGGAGTGCCGGTGACCACGCCTCGCTCTTTCTCCGATTGCTGCACGCTGATGTCTTTGGCGTGCATGTGGACCAGCAGCTTGCCGACCGTCTTCAATCCTTCGTAAGGGTCGGCTCCTCCCAGCCAGGCATTGCCCGTATCGTAGTTCACACGCAGCATGGGCGATTTGACCAGCGTGGCCACCCGCATCAGCCCTTCGGTGGTCTTGGTTATAATTTGATGCGGTTCGATGCCCACGTAAATGCCGTAGCGCTCGGCGATCTTGCACACCCGCGTCAGGGTGTAATTCATCTCGTCGTATGCCTCCTCCATGGGAACGCAATGCGGCTTGATGCCCTCGTCGCTGGTTATCACCGGCGCGCCGACGACCTTGGCAAAACGGATGGATTGTTCCATGTAGGGGATCGCGACTTCCGGCCGCATAAGGGGCGCGTGCGAACTGAGCGCGCTAGCCTTCAACCCATACTTATCCAGAATGTCCTTCATTTCGTAAGGATCATTCTGCATGGAATAGGAATGATAATAGCCGCCGCCGCTCAGCAGCTCGTAGCCGCTGTGCACTAGAGGTTCGCAAAACTTGTAGCCAATTTCGGCGGCTCGCGCCACACCTTCGGCAAACGACTTGTCCTCGCAGCGGATGTACTCCAGGTTCACTCCGACTTGAATAGCCATCTCTTGTTGCTCCTTCCCAACAACGGTTCCGGTGTCTCAACCATGATAATCCGGCCGGGGGCCGTGCGGCGCCGGCAGCCGGATCAGGATCGCCGCGACCGAATCCTCCACGGGTTGCTCACCGCTTACCACTACGTCCGCGAAACGCTCGGTCGGCCAAATGTAGTTCTCCGCGCCCGGCAGCACCGTCTTCGCATATTGGGCGCGCACGCTTTCCGGCGTTCGGCCGCGTTCAGCAACATCGCGCGCCAGGCGGCGCTGAAAACAGACAGCGGGCGCTGTCTTAACGAAAACTTTGGTATCCAGCGCCCGCCGCACCTGATCCCAATACAGGGTAAACAGACCTTCCACGATGATGCAGCCGCGCGGCTCGACAAGGCGGCATTCGGGAGCGCGGGTATGGCGGGCGAAATCATAGACCGGTTCTTCGACTGGCTCGCCGCTGCGCAACTGTTCCAGGTGCGCCAGCAGCAGCTCCCATTCCAGAGCTTGTGGAACATCAAAATTTACCTCCTGCCGCTCTTGCAACGGCAGGTGATCCAGCGGCCGGTAGTAGCTGTCCGCCGCCAATATTGCGGCGCCGCCCAGGCGGCGGGCTAAACAGAGGGCTAACTCCGATTTTCCGGATCCGGAGCATCCCGCGATACCGATGATGTGACAGCCGGCAGGCAAGCCGCCATTTTCGCACAGAGGGATGCAGGAAACGTTACACGGCAAGTGTTCGGCAGGGGCATCTCTTTCTAAGGAAAATACCCGAAATCTGATGCTATTCTGCCTTAGCACAAAAAAGTCAATAATGTCTGAAACAAGATGCGCCGATCGGAGCGGCAAATGGAAAGTCCGGAGCCGGAAACCATGGATTTGTTCAGCGGCCGGGCGCGGTGGTTTACCGCCTGCGTCACAATCCTCGGATCGATCGTTTTCGCCGCCGGGCTGAGCAGTTGGTCATCCAACGATCTGGTCTTCTTTTGCATCTATCTCTACCTCACGCTACTGGCCACCGGCCTGCGAATCCGCCGCGCGTTCCACGCCCAGGCCGTGCCGGTGCAGTTCCTTTTCGTTTTGGCTGCCCTGCGAGAATTGAGCTTTTCGGAAACCGTGCTGCTGGCCGCGGCCAGTTCCTTACTCGAAGCTCTGAGCCAAACCCGGACGCGGCTGCTCAAACCCGACGGCTGGTTTCGCGGCGCGGTCATGACGCTGGCCGCGGCCGCGGCGTGGCTGGTTTATCACAACCTGACGGCTGCATGGCCGGCAGTGGCGGGGCCGCTGGTATTGATGCTGGCCGCCTCGGCCTACTTCGCCGCGAGCACCTGGCTGGTCTCGCAGGCTATGGCCTTCTCGGCGAACGCGTCGGTGAGAGCCATCTGGCCGGAACTGCACTTACGCTCTTATCCCTACTACCTGGTGGGGGCCACTATGGCCAGTCTGTTCCGCTTTACGGACCGGAGCTTCAATTGGATGGCCTACTTGTTTGCCCTCCCGGTTCTGTACCTGCTGCTGCGGTCTTACCGGCTACATGTGGACCGTCTGCTGGCGGAGAAGGCGCGCGCCGAAAAGATGGCCGACGTGCACCGTCAAACGGTGGAAGCACTGGCCTCGGCGGTGGAGGCCAAGGACCAACTCACGCACGGCCACCTGCTGCGTGTTCAGATTTATTCGCTTGAGTTGGGCAAAGCCCTCAAACTGAGCAAGGAGCAAATGGAGTCTTTGCGGGCGGCCTCGATTCTGCACGACATCGGCAAAGTGGGCGTCCCCGACCGTATTCTTTGCAAGCCCGGCAAGTTGACGCGGGAAGAGTTCGAACGGGTAAAGCTGCACACCGAGATTGGCGCGGAGATGCTTGAGCGCGTGGATTTCCCCTACCCGGTGGCCGCCGTGGTCCGCGCTCACCACGAGCGGTGGGACGGCCAAGGGTATCCGGATGGGCTGGAAGGCGAACAGATCCCTCTGGCGGCGCGTATTCTCGCGGTGGCGGATTTCCTGGACGCCACGACCTCGGACCGGCAGTACCGCCTGGCGGCGAGCATGGATGAAGCCCTGGCAATGGTGTCCGCCCAAAGCGGCAGCGCTTTTGATCCGCGCGTAGTCGAGACTTTGAAGGAGCACTTGCCGGAGATGTTGCGCCTCGCCTGGCGGCAGACTTCGAAAATGCAAAGCCAAATCAGGGCCAAAATGCTCAAGTCCCAGGCCGGGCCCGCACGCGGATACCAAGTGGATGCGCCAGCCACGGAGCGCTTGCCGGCCGGGGGTACGGCTTGGACTCTGTTGAAACAGGAGATCCACGCTTCTGTGGAGCTCGCCGAAGGCTTGCGGGACACCTTGAGCTTCAACGAATCCCTGTCGGTGCTGGCGGAACGGCTGCGTGGCGCGATTCCGTTTGACGCGCTGGCTCTTTATCTGAACGAGAACGACAAACTAGTGCCGTGTTATGTGACGGGTGAAAACGCGCGTCTGCTGTCGCACCTGGAGATCCCCCGAGGACAAGGCGTCAGCGGATGGGTGGCCGACCACACTACTCCTATCCTCAACGCCAATCCGGCGCTCGAGCCCGGCTATCCGCAGCAAGCGGAAGGATGCAGCCCGCTGCGCTCCGCGCTGACCGTGCCGCTGGAATCGCCTAACGGCCTCTTGGGCGTGCATTCGCTTTACCGGGAGGAGCCCGAAGCCTTCACTTCCGACCAGCTCAACCTGCTGCGGGAAATCAGTCCGTGCCTGTCGCGCGCTGGCGAAAATGCCAGAAAGTTTCACCCGTCTGAGGCGGCCGCATCAAGTGACTATCTGACGCGCTTACCCAACGCGCGGGCGCTCATCCGCCATCTTTCGGGGGAAATCGTCCGCGCTGAACGCGAAAATCGGCCGCTGACGGTAATGATGTGCGCGGTGGGCGTCCGGGCGGCGAGGGCCGGTGTCCCCAGCGGCAGCCAAAGCGAGGTTCTTCGCAGCCTGGCAGAGATCCTGAAGGCCGCTTGCCGCCCGTACGATTATCTGGCGCGCTGGGACGTGAACCGTTTTGCCGCCATTCTGCCGGGGGTGGACATCGAGATGGCCGGTGTGCGGTGCGCCGAACTGATTCAGACGGCCAACGCGACAGCCAGGCTCTGTTACGCCGACGGCCGCGCAATCATGAGCGCCGGCGCAGCCAGCTACCCGCTCCACGGCGCCAGCGCGGAAGAGCTGTTGACGGCCGCCGAAGCCCGCATGACCAGCATCGCGCCGCAGCAGGGCTCACAACTTGGGCTCAAAGCCAAGGTCCCGGGGATCGCCTCGGCGTAGTCAGTCAAAGGCTTACACGGAGCAGGCGGCGCGAACCGGCGCACGAACTTTCACCAGGGGACCGGGCTTTCTACAATGAAGAGGTGCCGCTAAAGGGACTTGACCTATACCACCGCGCGCGGCGCCGCATGCCCGGCGCCACCCAACTCTTATCCAAGCGCCCGGAGATGCACGCGCCTGAGCAATGGCCGGCTTACTACGCCCGGGCCCAGGGGGCTGAAATTTGGGATCTGGACGGGCGCAAGTTCATCGACATGTCTTATTCCGGGATTGGATCGTGTATTTTAGGCTATGCAGATTCTGATATCGATGACGCCGTCCGGCGCGCCATCGACTCCGGCTCCATGTCGACGCTGAACTGCCCGGAAGAAGTGGAACTGGCCGATTTGCTCTGCGAGCTTCATCCGTGGGCCGATATGGTGCGCTTTGCGCGCGGCGGTGGCGAGGCTCTGGCCATGGCCGTGCGCATCGCCCGGGCTCACACCGGTAGGGATAAGATCGCTTTCTGCGGCTATCATGGCTGGCACGACTGGTATCTGGCAGCCAACCTTCCGCGGCCGGACGCGCTGGACGGTCATTTGCTGCGGGGCCTGGCGCCGGCCGGGGTTCCGCGCGCCTTGAGCGGCACCTCGCTGCCGTTTCACTACAACCGCCCGCAGGAGATCGAGGACATCGTAGCGGCCAACCGCGGCCAGCTCGCCGCCATTGTGATGGAACCCATGCGCAACACCCAGCCTGCGGACGGGTTCTTGGAGGCGGTCCGCAGCCTGGCCCATGAGGCGGGAGCGGTTCTCATCTTCGATGAAGTCACGGCCGCCTTCCGCGCCAACACCGGAGGCATCCATATGCTTTACGGGGTCATGCCGGACATGGCGGTTTTCGCCAAGGCCATCTCGAACGGCTATCCCATGGCCGCCGTGATCGGCAGAGGCGAGGTAATGGAGGCGGCCGGCGGCAGCTTCATCAGCAGCACCTATTGGACCGAGAGAATCGGGCCTGCGGCCGCGCTGGCCACCATAGGCAAGCACAGGCGATGCCAGGTGCCCCGCCACTTGGAGGAAATCGGCCGCCTAGTGCAAGAAGGATGGCGGTCGGCCGCCGCTGACGCCGGCCTGCCCATCACTGTCTCGGGCCTGCCGGCGCTTTCGCACTTTGACCTCCAGGCGCCGCAGGCGCAGGCCGCGCGCACGTTGTTCACACAATGGATGCTGGAACGTGGATTTCTGGCCACCAACGCTTTCTACGCAATGTACGCGCACACTCGCGGGCAGGTGGAAAGCTATCTGGCGGCGGTTCGCGAGGTCTTCGACCGTCTGGCCGCCGCCATCCGGAACAACGAGGTGGAACGGCTGCTGAAAGGTCCGGTGGCCCACGCCGGCTTCTACCGGCTGACCTAACGCCTCAGGCTTACGCCCGGGCCGGGTCGCCGCGCTCGGGATCCAGTCCCAGCTCAGCAATAGCCGCTGTGGCGCGCGCCGGGTCGAATTTTCCCCGGCGGGCCAGGCTGGCGAGTGTGGCGGCGGCGATGGCTTCGGCGTTCACTTCAAAATGCTGCCGCAGGTGCTGCCGGTTGTCGCTGCGCCCGAAACCGTCCGTGCCCAGGCTGACCAGGCGCCCGGAAAGCCAGGGAGCAATCTGGTCGGGAACGATTTTCATATAATCGGTCGCCGCGATACAGGGCCCCTCGGCTCCCTCCAAGGCATCGAGCAGGTAAGGGCGCCGGGCTTGGAGCGCCGGGTGCAAGCGGTTCCAGCGCTCCACCTCAAGGGCGTCGCGGCGCAGCTCGTTATAACTGGTCGCGCTCCAGACGTCGGTGGCAACCCCGTAACGCTCTGCCAGAATGAGCTGCGCTCGCAGGGCTTCGTTGAGAATCGAGCCGCTGCCGAACAACTGCGCTTGCGCCGGACCTTCCAAAGACGGGCGGAACTTGTAAAGCCCGCGCAGAATCCCTTCCCGGCAGCCGGGGGGCATGGGCGGCTGCACGTAATTCTCGTTGCCCACCGTGAGGTAGTAGAAATGGTCTTCGTTCAATTCATACATCCGCCGGATGCCGTCCTGAATGATGACCGCGATTTCGTAAGCATACGCGGGATCGTAACTTACGCAGGGAGGAACCGTACTGGCCAGCACATGGCTGTGACCGTCCTGGTGCTGCAAGCCTTCGCCAGCCAGCGTGGTCCGGCCCGCCGTGCCGCCCACCAGAAAGCCCCGGCAGCGCGAGTCGGCGGCCGCCCAAATCAGGTCGCCCACCCTTTGGAAGCCGAACATCGAATAGTAGATGAAGAAGGGAATCATCGCCACGCCGTAGTTGGAGTACGCCGTGCCGGCTGCGGTGAACGAACTCATAGCGCCGGCTTCGGTGATGCCTTCTTCCAGAATCTGGCCGTTCTGCGCTTCCTTGTAGTAAAGAAACATCTCGCGGTCCACGGGCTTGTAGAGCTGGCCCTGACTGGCGTAGATACCCACTTGGCGGAACAACGATTCCATACCGAACGTGCGGGCCTCGTCCGGGATGATGGGCGTCACGTAGCGGCCCAGGTCCGGATGCTTTAGCAGCATGGTGAGAACGCGCACGAACGCCATGGTGGTTGACACTTCCCGGCCTTCCGAACCAGCCAGGGTTTCTTCGAAGAACTCCAACGGGGGCGCTTTGTGCGGGATGGGCCGCGGCCTGCGCGACGGCAGGAATCCACCCAGCGCCTCGCGCCGTTCCCGCATATATTGCGCTTCCGGACTGTCCTCCGGAGGCCGGTAAAACGAAATGGTATGAACGGCCTCTTCAGGGATAGGCACATTGAAGCGCTCGCGGAAGTACTCCATCTCGCGCTCATTCAGTTTCTTCTGCTGATGCGTGACGTTGCGGCCCTCGCCGGCTTCACCCATGCCGTAGCCCTTGACGGTCATCGCCAGGACCACAGAGGGCGCGCCACGCGTCTCGGCGGCGCGCTTGTACGCGTTGTAGACCTTCTGCGGGTCGTGTCCGCCCCGGCGCAGCTTGGCCAGTTGCTCGTCGCTAAGATCCTTGACCAGATCGAGAAGTTCCGGGTACTTGCCGAAGAATTCCTTGCGCACATACGCCCCTCCGCGCACCACCAGGTTCTGCAACTCGCCGTCCACCAGTTCTCCCAGGCGCTTGACCAGCAGCCCCGTGCTGTCGCGGGCGATCAGGCGGTCCCAGTCATCTCCCCAGATGACCTTGATGACGTTCCAGCCCGCACCGCGGAAGGCGGCTTCCAGCTCCTGTATGATGCTGCCGTTGCCGCGCACTGGCCCGTCCAGCCGTTGCAGGTTGCAATTGACCACGAAGATCAAGTTGTCCAGCTTTTCGCGCGAGGCCAAGGTGAGCGCGCCCAGCGATTCCGGCTCGTCGCTTTCGCCGTCGCCCATGAAGCACCAGATCTTGCGAGGCGTGGGGGGGATCAGGCTCCGGTTCTCCAGGTAGCGCATGAAACGCGCCTGGTAGATAGCATGGATGGGGCCGATACCCATCGATACGGTCGGGAACTGCCAGAAGTCCGGCATGAGCCAGGGATGCGGGTAGCTGGATAGACCCGGATGCTCGCGCAACTCGTGGCGGAAATTCTCCAGATGCTTCTCGCTCAGGCGGCCTTCTAAAAAGGCGCGTGCATAGACGCCAGGAGACGAGTGGCCTTGGAAATAAACCAGATCCCCCGGCTGATCGCCGTAGCTTGCGTGGAAAAAATGGTTGAAGCCGACCTCAAGCAGGGTAGCCAGGGAGGCATAGCTAGACATGTGGCCGCCAATGCCCGGGTCGTACTTGTTGGCACGCACCACCATGGCCATGGCGTTCCAACGGGTTAGACTCTTGATGCGGCGCTCGATTTCGCGGTCACCGGGGTATGGGACTTCGTCCTCGGGCGCAATGGTGTTCAAGAACGGCGTGTTCAGCCTGAAGGCGCGTTGCACACCCTGACTGGCGGCGCGGTCCGCCAGCCGCTCCAGCAAGAACGCTGCGCGGTCCGGACCCGCCTCATCCAGAACCTGGTCCAGCGCCTCCAGCCACTCCGAAGTTTCTTGAGGATTCAGATCCTCCCCAGCATCCGGTCTGTTCATGAGCATGGTGAAATGCGGGATCTGTTACCAACATATCGTTAATAGCCGCCCTGAGGCAATTCATCGCGCGGCCTTCATTTCCAGTCCGGCCGCAGCAATGCAAACATGGCGCCACCGCCATGAGCTATTTGAGCGTATGGTGTTTCGCCTTATGCTGCTGTGTGCTCAACCATTGCATGTTATCCGGCGTGTCGCTGCCGCCCTTGTACAGAGGCGTGCGATGGTCCACCTGGTAACCCGGGCAGGCGCCCGAGGTGCGCCCCGTCGAGGGACATGGATGAGTCCTGCGAAACGCCCGGACGGCTTGCTCACTGCGGCGGATGTTCCCTCGCCTGTCGCGGGCGCAGCCTACGCACTTGATGGCGCTCCTGCGCGAGGCGCCGTGCGAACGCGGCGTGGGCGAGGCATGTGTAGATGCGCGGCGGGAAGGCGAACTGTGCGATGCGCTTCGGCGTGAAGTCGAGCCGGATCCTGAATGGTAAATGCCGGATCTGCCGCGGGCGCCGAAAGCCGCGACTCCCACCAGAAGCAGAAGCACAATGGCGGTCCACTTCTTCATGTGTGTGAGTTTACGTCGTGTGCGACCCCATGTAAAGCCGCCTTCGGTCCACCTAATGGACCTGGAGCCGGCATGTGCGCCACATGGTCGCCTGAGCCGGCGGCCGGCCGGCGCCGTCCGCGCTGGGAGAGTGGGGCTGATGCGCCCGGCAGTTTAACCGACCCCGCGGGTCAATCGTGATTGTGGCCGCCCATGGATTGTTGCGAGAATTGTCCTGATGACCCCCCGTGAACGTTGGCTGGCCGTGCTGGCGGGAAAGCAGCCCGATCGCCAGCCCTGTGACTATTGGGCAACGGCCGAAGTCACCGCCCGCTTGTTGAAGGAACTCGGTTGCAGCAGCGAACGCCAATTATACGAGCGCCTGGGCGTCGACAAGCTGATCCACCTAGCGCCCAGGCACCGGTTTGCCGCCGAAGACACCTGGCACATGCAGTCGCTTTACAGCGTCTGGCATATTCCGACCACCGACATCGCCTACGGAGATGGCATCGGCGTCTACACGGAGACCGTCGCCCCACCGCTGGCCTCGGCCACGGCGGTTTCCGAGATAGAAGCGTTCGACTGGCCCGACCCCAACGACTGG
>CAYSBM010000004.1:0-27482 GCA_964429095.1 uncultured Solibacteraceae bacterium
TCCAGCAAACGCCGGAAGAGGCTTTTCTTGGGCGGCGCAGGCGTTTGGGCCGGAATGGACGCACTCGCCTGGGGCTGCGCAACCGGCCTCCGTGGCGGGGCTGACGAACGGGGTGGCGTAACCGCCGCGGCTGTTTCGATACCGGGGGAAACAGGCGGAGCGGCATCCCATCCGGCGACCAGCGTCGAGCTATCGCGTCCGCCGCCATGCAGCCGGCAGACCTCGACCGGTTGTGTGCCAGCGATGAAGACCTCAGGGCGCGCTCCGGGACAGGAGGGTGACGCCAATTGCCCGGTGGCCGGATCCACCTGCACGCTCACCACGCCGTCGGGGGCGGCAAACTCCCGCACGCCCCGGTATTCGCGGTATTGGTGCGCACGCTTCATAAACTCCGTCCAAATGGGCAAAGCCGAATGCGCACCCTCCAGATTTAATTCCCGGTTATCGTCGAAGCCTACCCATACCACGCAAATTAACTTGGTCGTGAACCCGGCAAACCAACCATCATGGGAGGTGCCCGTCTTGCCCGCTGCGGGAAGGGTGAAGCCACGGGCGCGCACACCCGCTCCGGTCCCCGTGCGCAGGACTTCCTCCATCAGATTGACCATCATGTAGGCCACGCGCGGATCGAGAGCTGGACGGCTCTCGGGCCTAACCGTGAAGATGGTCTTCCCTTTCTCGTCGCGGATGAGCTTAACCCAGCTCGGCTTGAGGTAGACGCCACGGTTCGGAAAGATTGTGTAGGCGCCGGCGATTTCCAGCGGAGTTACTTCATAAGCCCCCAGCGCCACGGCCGGCGTCGGTTGGATTTGCAAGTTCATTCCCGCGTTGCGCGCCAGCTCCACCACCGCCTCGTAGCCGACCTGCTCGGCAATCCTGACGGTAGGAACGTTCAGCGATTTGGCGATCGCCTGGCGGAGCGTAACCGTGCCGTGATACTCATTCTTGAAGTTCGCTGGTTCGTATGGCTTGCCGTCGTACCAGAACGTGGTGGGCTCGTCGGCAATCGTGGTGAGAGGAGTGAAGACTCTGGAGGAGCCTTCCAGTGCTGTATTCAAGGCGGCCGCGTAGACAAACGGCTTAAACGAACTGCCTGGCTGGCGCTTGGCCAGAGCGCGGTTCAGTTGGCTGACCCCGTAGTTGCGGCCTCCTACCAGCGCCTTCACCTCACCGGTTTCGGCATCCAGGGCCACCAGCGCCACCTGGGGATCGGGGATCGGCTGCTGGCTGCGCTTGCGCCGCCGGTTGATGGCCTCGTCGACTTCCTTCAGCCCGATTTGTACAGCGGCGGCCGCCTCGCGTTGCAGATTCATGTCCAAGGTAGTGTAAACGCGGTAGGAATGCGCCTGAAAGTCGTGATCCTGGAATTCTTCCTGGAGACTCTCGTTCACCAGGTCTACAAAATAGGGTGCGTCAGTGGATACTATGCCCCCGGGGGCCAGGCTAAGCGGCGAGGCCGCCGCCTCTTGGTATTCCTTCTCGGTGATGAAGCCGTTGTCCCGCATCAAACCGAGCACAATGTTGCGGCGCGCCCGCGCCCGTTCGGGCCAGCGGATGGGGTTGGTATAGCTAGGGCGTTGAATCAAGCCCGCCAGCAGGGCGGCCTCGGGCAGAGTGAGGTCCTTAAGGTCTTTACCGAAGTAAGCGCGGGCGGCCTGTCCGAATCCGCAAATATCAAAGCTGCCGCGCCGGCCGAGGTTAACCTGATTGACGTAGTACTCAAAGATTTGTTCCTTGGTGAGTTTGGCTTCCAGATGCATGGTGACCAGCGCTTCGGCGGCCTTGCGCCGCCAGGTCTTTTCCTGGCTGAGCACCAAGCCACGCGCTAGTTGCATGCTCAAGGTGGAAGCGCCGTAACGGCGGCCACGCTCGATGTCGGTGTAAACGGTCTTGATGATGCGTATGGGATCGAATCCGGCGTGAATGAAGAACCGCTTATCCTCGGCTGAAATGATGGCGTTCACCAGAACTCTTGGAATATCCTCAAAACGCACCAGGCGGCGCTTCTCGCGGTTCCTGTCGGACAGATTGGTGATCAGTTCCGGCTCCAGCAGATACTGGGTCCGCTCGGTGTTATCGCGCAGCGAAATGATTTGCGCCACGCGGGAACCGTTGAATTTGATGACGCCGGCTTCCTGCTCAAAATAGGAGTCCGGACCGGGAAATATCTCAATGCCGTCCGGGCGCAAGTGATACCACCCCAAGCGGTTGTCGCGCGCTTCTGTATATCCGCTGGCGCGCAACTGCGCGGCGACCTCACCGGCCGACAACTGGTCGCCTACGGTGACCACGCGTGGCGCGGCGAAGATCATCGATGTCGAAATGAAAGGACCGCGCCGGAGTTTTTCGTCGATCAGCCGGGCATACTTCATGTAGAGCCAGACGGCGCTGAGCGAGGCTAGGGTCACGGCGCAGACCCCGGCTATCAACAGGAACTTGCCTACTGGGTTCCACAACAGCCGCACCAGGAACGTCTTCTGAGGAGCTTTAGAACGTGCAGGCACGAACGCCTTCCTGATTGTATTTTCGCATGAACCGCATGCCGTTATGTTGAAATGAAAGCTGGACCGCGACGGGATGGAAGAATAAATGAAGCGCAGAAGATTGGGCCGCACGGGTCTGATGGTGTCGGAAATTTCCCTCGGCACGGTGGAACTGGGTCTGGACTATGGCATCGACGCAGCGAGCGGCGGCGCGCGGCCCGAGGAAGCCACCGCCGCCGCCGTGCTCGACCGCGCGTTGGATGCCGGTATCAATTACATCGACACGGCGCGAGCTTACGGCACGAGCGAGGAGATCATCGGCCGTGCGCTGAAGGCCCGGCGCAGCGAATACATTCTGGCCTCGAAGGTTTCCTCCTTCTCAAAGGAAAGGCTGTCTGCCCATCAGTTGCGCCGGCGCGTGGAGGCCTCGATTGAAGCGAGCCTGCGCGCCTTGCGCACGGCCACCATCGATATCATGATGGTGCATGCGGCGCCCGGCGACCGGCTCGATGCCGGCCCGGTGTGGGAAGCGCTCCAGAAAAAACGCGAAGCCGGTGACATACGCTTTCTGGGGGCCAGCGTGTACGGCGAGCAGGCGGCGCTGGAAGCCCTTGCCACCGGCTACGACTGCTTGCAAATCGCCTATAACCTGCTCGACCGCGGGCCTGAAGATCGGGTGCTGCCCGAAGCTGTCGCCTGCGACGCCGGCGTCGTGGCGCGCAGCGTACTGCTCAAATGCGCCCTCACGCACCGCTACCGATATCTGCCCGCCGCCATGGAGCCGCTCAAACGCGCCGTGGAACAGGTGCTAGAAGCATCGGGAAGCTCGGTGGACCGCCTGCCCGAAATAGCCTACCGCTATGTGCTGGCGCACCCCGGCGTGGCCTCCGCGCTGGTGGGCACCTCCAGCCTGAGGGAATTGGAAGATGTCATCGGCTACGCATGCAACGGCCCTCTCGGCGCAGAACTTCTCCAGCGCCTCCGCCTTGTTTACGTGAGCGAGCAGCGCTGGATCAACCCGGCCTATTGGCCGATCTAGGAGGCTCCATTTGCGATACCATCAGACGATTCTTGTAAGTTGCGAAATTCCGTGGGACGAAAATCAACAATTGCTTGAAGAGGTTTTCCGCACAGAAATCCGCTTCCTGCTGAAACAGGGCTTCTCTGACCTTTATATTTTCGGCACCGCCGGCGAAGGCTACGCCGTGGATATGGCGCGTTACCGGGATGTTCTCGCAGTGTTCCGGGATGAGGCTCTGAAGCCCGGCATCTTTCCGCAAGTGGGCGTTATAGGTTTATCGACCGCCGCCGTCATTGAGCGGCTTGCCCTGGCCCACGATGTTGGCTTCCGGGTGTTTCAGGTCTCGTTGCCTTCCTGGGGTCCGCTAAACGATGCCGAGTTGCTCAGGTTCTTCCGGGACGTCTGCGGGACGTTTTCGGACTCCCGTTTTCTGCACTACAATCTGGCCCGCGCCAAACGCCTGCTCACAGCAGAGGATTACCGGCGCATCGCCGACGAGGTGCCGAACCTGGTAGCCACCAAGAATACGCGCCTGACCATCCCGCAGACCGCCCAACTTGTCAGGAGCACTCCCGAGTTGCAGCATTTCCTCAGCGAATACATGTTCCCGTTCGGCTGCCTGCAAGGGGAATGTTCCATGTTGAGTTCACTCGGCCCCATGTTGCCGGTCCGGACGCGGGAGTTGTTTGACTACGGCCGCAGCGGCCAGGTGGACCAGTTGTTCCGCCTGCACGCGATCTACGTCCGCGTGGCAGAGGCGATTCTGGCGCCTCTGCTCGGCCGCGAAATGATGGACGGCGCCTATGACAAGGTTCTGAAGCGCCTGGCCGGCGTGCCCATGCCACTCAGTTTGCTCTCACCCTATGAGGGTTTCACTGAAGAGGACTATCAGGCCTGCCGCCGCATTCTGGAGTCCTATCGCGAGTGGGCGGCCTAGCGGCGTTCTTGCCGGCAGCTTGGCCGGAAGCCGGAGCTAAGCCACGGCGTCAAGCGGGTTTTGAAACAGGCCGGTCTGCACGGGCGCATCGGGGCAGAACCCGGCCAACCGGTCCGGATATAGCGCCGCCAAGCGCGCGGGCGCGGGCGCGGAGGAGCCGCCGGATATGCGCTTCAGTTCCAGCGCGTTCACCAGGCTGGCTCCGTGCGTGTGGTTGGTGAACACCACAAAAGTGGCCGCCGAAAATGCGCTGATGCGTTCCCAACGCGGTTTCCATTCTTCAAACTCGCCAGCGCCGTACAAATAGGGCGCCTCGCGCCGCCCTGACTCAGAGCTCTCGAACTCTTCCCGCCAGTAAAGCGGGTTGCGGCCGTGCATCCGCACATATCCGACCGGCGAGGTCAAGTAAGCAGTAGGCGGCATGGATCGCGCATGTGGAGGAAGATCCACATTGACAAAGCCCACGCGGTAGTCAATTAGAGTGCCCAAAGCCTCTTCCCACAGCCAACTGGCGTGCCGCATTTCAGCCACGAGCGGAAATTCGTGAAAGGCGCGGCGCAAGGTAATCAGAAACTCGCGGTTCTCAGCGGTGAAGCGAAACGACCAGGGAAACTCCATCACCAGGCATCCGAGCCGTTTGGCCCGGTATAAGGGCCATAGCCCATCTTTGAAAGCCGCCACCGAAGCCTTGTCCAGATCGCGGTCGTACGTGAAGCGGCGGCCCAGCAATACGGTAAATTGAAAGCGTGGGTTGTGCTCCACTTTGCTTAACCACAACCGTACCAGTTCGGCGCGCAGCGGACGGTCCCGGCTGGCATCGATTTCGACTGCGTCCAAGAAGCGGGCCAGATATTCCAATCGATGAAAACCGCGCCGTGGCGGGAATGGGTAGACGGCATCGTCCCAATGCGGGTGACTCCAGCCAGAAACCGCAGACATCAGCCTATCGGTGGACATGAGGTTCCTTTCGCTATTTCTTTGCTTTCATATAGTGTAAGAAGTTTCACTAGAGAAAGTCAAGCGAAAGTAAACCGTCTTCTAATACCGCACTTGCGTCTTCCGCCCCTGGTGTTCCCCTCTGAGCCAAACGTAGAGCGGCGCATGAGGGGTAGGCGAAGGCCACGGCAGCGCGATCCGCAAGGTTTGCTGGCGGGCGTGGCCGGTGATGGGTTTCGGCAGCTCTTCTACTGGCGTCCCCGTCTGCGGGTTCCAACCTGTCTTTTCAATCACTTCCAGGTCCTCACCCCTAAGGATTCCGGCGTAGATGCCAGGGCGGATCATTTCGTCGGTGAGAGTGAAACTCTCAATACGCGGCAAACGCACGATGCGTCCCAGGCGGATGGAATCCGAGACACCCTCCGGCGCAGATTCGACCGCCGCCTCCAGTTCGCAACCCGGCTGCCCGGCGGCCGCAGGATCCACAGACAGAAATAACAGCCCCTGTCCGGCGGATTCCAAGCGAGCCGAGGCGTGTCTATCTCCCGCGTGTAAGGCGAGGGCCTGCCCGCCTGATAAGCAATGCAGATGGATGGCCGGCTCGCCGCCCAGGTTCTCAACCTGGATGGAAAAACTGGCCATCGACCCGGCCGGCAACTCCCCCTCTCTGACCAGAACACTGAACTCCTCCGCTAGGCTCGTCTGGATGCGAGTGATTCGCGGCCGGGGACCGAGAATCTGGAGCGCCCCGCTCAGAGAAAGCGGCTGCGGCACCCCCTCCACTTTCAGCGCGAGGTCCACTCGTTCACCCTTCGCCACGCCGCCACCGAGGCGCACCAGCGCGGTGCGCTCGCTGGCTGAACCGCCGGGTTGGAGCTCAAAGGTTGCGCGATCACAGTGAATGGATTCAATCCGGTCCAGACCCGTGCCGCGGAGAACGGCGGTCTGCGAGGTCTCGCCCAAGTTCGCTCTCAAAGGGAGGTTGCCGATGTGCGGGTGGGGAGGAAGGATGCGCAGGGGCACCCGCTGCGGCTTACCGTCTGATTGGGTAAGCAGCAGGTGATAGCCGCCGGCGGGGAGCTTGGAAGTGTCGATTTCGACTTCAACACTGTCTTGCGGACCGGCACGCTTGCCGCGTGGAAGCAGAAACACCACCGGTTGGGGCGCCGCGCGTGGATCGTCAACTTTCTGAATGGCGGCACTTTCCAAGAACTGGAAGTCCGTTCCTTGAAGCGTGGCGTGCACCGGGCCAGTCGCAGTTACTAGTTTGCCAGCGCTGGTCCCGGCCAGCTTCACAGAAGCATAGTCACCCAAAGGCGCAACCCGTATTTCTCCCTGGACCACGAAGCTGTCCCAATCCCAATCGGCTTGGAGCTTGTATGTCCCAGCAGGCAGATCCACCTTGGAAAGATCTAGCGAAAGGCCCTGGCCAGCGATTACGACTACCGGCACGAGGTAACCTTTGCCATTTGCGGAAACCAACTGCCAGTTTCGTGCGCGGTTCAAGACTTTCCAAGTATTCGCTTCGGCGGCTTTCACCTCGATTTGAGATTCCAGACCCAGCGGTACCCAGGCAGGGCCCGTTAAGGTCAGCGACGGCCGGGGCGCGTTGGGCAGGCGAAGCGCCCAAAGATAAGCCAGGCGGGTGCGCGACTTGAAGGGTTCTCTCTTAGCGCAGAGTGTCAAGCCGCCAGCCGGCGTTTCCTGCACCAAGGCGGAACGGAAAGCCGTATCGGGAAACAGCATGGTGCGGAGGTTTTGAACCAGCATGGCGCCCCCAGCCGCCAGGCCAACCGTGTTGCCCAGAAACAACCCAGCGACCGAGGCGGCCAGACCGGCCGATTGTTGAAACCGCGCGCCTGTCTGCGGAGTAAGGGGGTCATAGGAGGTCAGCGCCGGATTCAACGCCCGCATCAGAGCCAGCGCTTGCTCGTTGGTAGGAGCGGTGCGGTCCAGTTTGGTCACAGAAGCGCCGGACTTAGCCGCGATGCCAGTGACGGCAGCATCCAAAGCCTTGGCTTTTGAAGGATCGTCCTCCCAAGCGGTGAGTGTCTCAATCAGGGATTCCACTTGCGCGGTCTGCTCGGCGTAGTCTGCCAGTTGCAGGACCAGTTCGCGGTCCTTTTTCACCAGCGAGGCGACTTTCTTGGTGTCCAGGCCTTGCGGCCCGAAAACCAAGGCGACGATGCTGGCGGCCTTGTTCACGTCCCATTCGCCGGGTTCGGAGGCTCGATGGCGGTCCAGCACCGTCAGGGCGAAACCAGCCTCGGAGGCGTCGTTTTCCTGCGCCAGCACGAGAGCGATCTCGGCCGACTTCTTGTAATCAGCGGGCAACTGCCCCGGCCGGTAAATCAGCTTTTGGCCGGGCAGGACGGCATTCATCTGGCGGATGGGCCGCGCTGCCGAGCCTGTGCCTGGATCGACCAGCAATTGGAAACTGCCCACCGGCAAGCTCGCCGGGCATCCTTTTGGCGCGGCGGCGAGCAACGGCGCCAGCAAGAGGGAGCAGCAAGAAGCGAATATTGGCAATCGCATGTTTGGAAACGGGGCTCTGAAGCAGACACTCATTCTCCCTTTGATGATGACGCAACTCACGGCGAAAAGGACGGAGCGGCCGCAGTGCTGCACAGATGTTAAACTGACGGTGTGGGAGGGGGAAACGCGCTGGCGGTGCTCGATGCTGGATTGGGCGCCACGCCGCGCATTAGCTCGCTGTTGATCAAGCCCGCCTCGGCGGTGTGCAATCTGGATTGCAGCTATTGTTTCTACCTGGACCGGGAAGCGGCTCCGTACAAGGCGCTACCGGGGCGCCGCATGTCCCTGGAATCGGTGGAGCGGCTAGTAGACAGCTACCTTTTCTATTCCTATCCGAACAGCGTGTTCGCCTTCCAAGGAGGCGAGCCGACCCTGGCTGGGTTGCCGTTTTATGAAAAATTGGTGGAGTTCCAGCAGCGGTACGGGCGCAACGGGCAAAGCGTGAGCAACGCGCTGCAAACCAACGCCATCCTCATTGACCGCAACTGGTGCGAGCTGTTTCGCCAGTACCAGTGGTTGGTAGGCGTTTCCCTGGACGGGCCAGAGCAAGTTCACGACCGGTACCGCTTCAACAAGGAGGGGCGTGGCACCTGGAAGCGCGTCATGGCGACCGTAGAGCTGATGCAAGCCGAGAAGGTGGAGTTCAATGTACTCTGCGTTTTGAGCCAGGCCAACGTCGACAAACCGCGTGAACTTTACCGCTTTTTCCGCCAGTTGGGAATTGACAACATTCAATATATTCCCCTGTCGGAGTTCGACCGCCAGGGCGAACTGCTGCCCTTCACCATCACGCCCGAGCAATATGGCCGCTTCTTGTGTGAGACTTTCGATCTGTGGTGGCCGGACCGGCGGAAAGTGCGCATACGCTTCTTCGACAATCTGGCTGAGGCGCTGGCCGGCCAAAAGCCCGGCAATTGCACGCTGCACGAGACTTGCGATTCCTATGTCGTGGTTGAATACAATGGAGATGTTTTCCCCTGCGACTTTTTTGTAGAGCAGAACTGGAAGCTGGGCAATATTCTGGTGGATAGCTGGGCGGAGATCGCGCGCCGCAGCAAGCGGTACGACTTTGCCCGCAACAAGACCCTCGCCACCCCGGCGGGCGAAGTCTGCGAATACCAGCGGTTCTGCCACGCGGGCTGCCCCAAGTTCCGCCATGCGCGCTTCGGCCGTTTTGAGGACCTCGACTACTTTTGCCCGGCTTACAAAATGATCTACGCCAAGGCCACGCAGCCGTTGCGCCAGGAAGTGGAAAAATTGCTCGCCAGAACCGTCGGCATAACCGGCGCTGGCACAGGAGCAAAATGAGCAAGGGGGTGGATGGACGGCGCGGCGGCGTGCAGGCACACAATCTCAGCTTGCCAGGGGCGGCTTGAACAGGGAGAATGAGGGCAACGCAAGCTGCATGCATCCGAGACGTCCCATTCCGGGTTTTGAGCCGTTTGCGACAGAATTCTCTGCGCCGGGCGGTCCGGAGCCGCTAGCGGCCTCTCCAGCGGCCTCGGTGGGCCAGCGGTTCGCTTTGTTGTTGTTGTGCTTCTATGTATTGCTTGTATATACGCGAACGCCTGAGATTCTAGCCCTCGCCATCGGCACTAGTTTCAAGATCGCAACCCTGACGCTTGGCATGGTGTTGTTGCTGGCTGTGCTGGGGGGACAACTTTGGCAAGCCCTCACCATTCGCGAGAGCCTGCTCATGTTCGCTTGCACGGCGTGGTTCTTGTTGTCGGTTCCCTTCAGCGTCTGGAAAGGAGGCAGCGCTGCTACCTTTGTAAACTACTGGATCAACTCGCTGTTATTGTTCTTGGCCCTCGTGGCCATCACGCAGACCCTGCGTGATTGCCGCTATCTGATGTACGCGTTGGCCCTGGGTCTGGTAACCCTTTGCCTTTATCTCGCCGTCTGGGGAACCAGCGCTGACGGCAGGCTGGCGCTTCAGGGTAGCCCGACCTTGGCAAATCCCAACTTGCTGGCAATGCATTTGGAGTTCGGACTGCCCTTCTGCTTTCTGCTCCCCATGCGGCACGGCATCGGGGGGCTGCGCGGCCTCCTGGGGCTTACCATTGCGCTGATCAGTTTGATCGCCATTGGGCGCAGTGGCTCGCGCGCTGCGCTTGTGGCTCTGGCCGTTATGCTTCTGGTGTGGTTCTGGGAAGCTACTCCGGGCGTCAAACTGGCGCTGGTTGGAGTGGTGATCCTGGTGGGGACCGTAGTTCTGGCTATCTTGCCCGAGAGCACACTGGCGCGCTACCGAACTCTGGTGGTTGCCAACCCCGAGGAGCTTTCCGACCTGGAAATGTTAGGCGCCTATGAGTCGTCGATGGCGCGGAAAGAGCATTTGCGCCAGAGCCTCAAATTGACCGCCGAGAATCCCCTCTTCGGCGTGGGGTTGGGCATGTTCACGGTGGCTTCGGCCGAACTGGCGGGCGAAGAAGGTAAGCGCGCCGCCTGGCGTCAAACGCACAATACTTTCACTCAGGTCTCCAGCGAAGCGGGCCTGCCCGCTTTGCTCTTTTACTTATTGTTGGTGGGCAGCAGCGTGAAGTCGGCTTTTTCGTTGTACCGCGCCACGAGATCGCAACCGCATCTGCGCTCCATCTCGCAGATGAGCTTCTGTCTGCTGGTGGCGCAGGCGGGCGCCATCGCCAACGCCATGTTTTCCAGCGTCGCATACCAGATATATTTCCCTCTGCTGGCGGGGATCTCCGTGGCTCTAGCTCGCGCCGCCAGAGCCAGCATGCAAAGCCAGGAAACCGGCGCGGCCGCCCCAACGCCCGTTCCAAGGTATGCGGGCCAGACCGCCAAGGCAAACATGGCGGCGCCAGGGAGACAGCAGGAACGCGCCGATGGCCCCCCGGAAAGATACCGTCCCATCAGCCATCTATGAGGATTATGCGGGCACGGCAGTGGTGTGGCTCATCTGCCAGGCTGATGCGTGCGGCCTGCCGCTGCTGCCTGCGCAGCCTTACGGCCTTGGGCCTGCTATGGGTTATCGCCACGCTTACTCCAGCCAACCGTGCATGTATTGACTGGCTGAGAGGCCCTTGGGGCGAAGCGCGGGGCGACATCCTGGTGGTGCTGGGAAATGCCGTCCTGGACGACGGCACCATCGGCGACTCATCCTACTGGCGGAGTGTATACGCGGCCAGAGCGTGGCGCAACGGGGGGTATCGGCAGGTGTGGATCAGCGGCCAGGAGGCCATATCGAAACCCATGAGGGATTTTCTTGTCTACCGGGGCGTGCCCGCGGAGGCCATCCAGTTGGAGGACCGGTCGACCAGCACGCGCGAGAATGCACTCTTTACTGCGGAAAAGCTGAAAGGCGTCCCCGGAAAAGTGGTGCTTCTGACCAGCGACTATCACATGTACCGCGCCTGCCGCGCCTTTGCCCGCGCTGGACTGCACGTAACGCCCCTGCCGGTTCCCGACGCCGGCAAGCGCAATGTCCAATGGCGCCTGCGTTGCACCGTCTTCCAGGATCTGATGATGGAACTGGTCAAGATAGCGGGTTACCGAGGGCGAGGATGGATCTGAACGCCGGCCGCTCCTCGGAACAGGTCTGCAAAGTGCGCCGTGTTGCGCTTGAGGCTGTAGCATTCGACGACTCGCCTGCGCCCGCCCAGCGCCAGCGCCTCGCGCAAAACCGGATCTTCGATGAGGCGGGAGATAGCCAGCGCCAATTGCTCCGGATCCGCAGGATCAACTAACAAGCCATTTTCTCCGTCGCGAATGAGTTCGGGAACCCCCATAACGCGGGTGGCGATACAAGGGATTTGCATCGCCATGGCCTCCATGAGCACAACGGGTATACCCTCAGCGAAACTTGGCAAGACGAAAAAGTCCGCCGCGGCATACAACGCCCGCAAACGCTCCTGGTTGAGCCAGCCGGTGATAATGACTGCGCCGGACAAACCGCGGGCGGCGATCCATTGCTCCAATGCGCCCCGCTCCGGCCCATCACCCACCAGACGGAGATGCACCTCCAGGCCGCGGGCGGCCAGGATGGCCAACGCATCAATCAAGATGCGATGGCCTTTCACGGGAGCGAGCCGGCCGACGCAAAGCGCTACGGCAGGGGAAGAGAACGGGCGCGGGCCAACGGGGGCAAAATCCTCCACATCTACTCCGAGGCGGGAAACCACAACCTTGGACCAGTAAGCTGGCGGGAGGTTTCTGAGAATCTGGGCGCGGCCGTAGTTGCTGATGGCGCAAGTCAGAGCTGAAGCTTCGACTTTCCGGCGGAGAAAGAAATCCGCCGCCTCATCGAATTCCTCCGGCCCGTGCAACGTAAGTGACATGCTGAGCGGGAAGATGCGAACCGCCAGCAGAGCCACGTTGGATGAAAAATGCACATGGAAGCGCCTCACGCCGTTTCGCATAAACCAGGCTCCGGCGATGACCGCTTCAGCAAAGTAGAACAGCCATCGGAAGGGGCTCCGGCAGCCCCACCGGGCCAAACGCAGGGCTTCCCAAAGACCGCGAAAATAGCCATGAGGACGCGCGAGCAGCGTGCGGGCGTGGGCGCCAAGCCAGCGCCTCCAACCGGCGCTCTTGACATAGAGGGTCCGTGCAGCCTCCTCCCGCTCCAGAGCAATCATAGAATCGTGAGGGCGGTCCGGCCCCGCGATGCTGACCACCACGATGTCCAAGCCTTGGCTTCGCAGTTCTGACACCTCACGAAGAATGTAGGTGTGGTTGGCGGCCGGATATTGGCTGACGAGGTAGCCGAGACGCAGTGTCCTATTCAACGGCTCTGTTGCTGTATATCCCTCAGCGGTAGGCCCATCCGGCATCAATGCCTATGATATGCGAATCTTGCCGGCGGGCGCGTCGCGTGTGTAAGGTCCTGTTTCGGCCAGCGACCGCTACACTCCGCGGCGCGCGCCCCACAGTTCGATGTGCAGGCGCGGCGTGTAGCGGTAGCCTTCACGTTTGCAAATCTCGGCGACCCAGCGGCCGCGCTCTCTCAGCGCCTCCGCGTCCGTGCCTTCCGCCATCAGCAACACATTCTCCCCCCCGGCCCCGCTTACGGCCACCATGCGCTGAATCACGGCCAAATCCTCCGGGCTCTGGATGACGAACTTCATCTGGTAGGTGTAAGCGCCGATCAGCTTGCGCAACACCTCGGGCCGATACCGCAGCCGCTCGTGGCGCGCCGCCCAACGCCCTTCGCCGCGCGTATGCGGGGTCGAGTTGGCCAGTTTGGGGCTCACGCTCATCAAGTCGCATTCAACCGGGGCCCAAACCGTGCCAGCGGTCTCGATGGTGACGTGCCGCCCCGCCTGGCGCAAGGCCGCGGTGAGAGGTACGATCCCAGGGGCGATCATCGGCTCCCCGCCTGTAAGCACGACGTAACGGGCCGGGAAGTTCCCCACGCGCGCGGCAATCTCTTCCACGCTCAATTGCTCACCCTCCGGCGACCACGAAGTGTAGGGCGTATCGCACCAGACACACCGGAGGTTGCAGCCACTGGTGCGGACAAAGACCGAGGGCGTGCCTACCAGCACGCCTTCGCCCTGCAAGGAGTAGAAAATCTCGGCAATCAGCATCAACGTAGATAGGCGAGCTTATCTGGGATACCCGCTTCCCGAAAACCCTTCTTGCGGAGCAGACAGGAGTCGCACTCGCCGCACGCGCGCCCCTGCGGATCCGGGTCGTAGCAACTATGCGTCAGGCTGAAATCTAACCCCAGCCCGGCGCCCAGCCGGACAATCTCGGCCTTGGTCATGTGAGCCAGGGGAGTGTGAATCCGGATCCGAACACCCTGTTCGACAGCCGCCTTGGTGGCCAGGTTCGCCATGTGTTCAAACGCGGCGATGTATTCGGGACGGCAGTCGGGGTAGCCCGAATAGTCGATGGCGTTCACGCCGAGGAAGATATCAGCCGCCTCAAGCACTTCGGCCCAGGCCAGGGCCAGGGAAAGGAACACCGTGTTGCGGGCGGGCACATAGGTCACCGGGATCCCGCGGCTGATTTGGCGTTCCGTCCGGCCTTTAGGCACGCCGATAGCATCCGTGAGGGCCGAGCCCTGGAACAGGCGCGCATCCAAGGCGGCGATCATGTGGCGCTTAGCGCCCAGCGCCGCGGCCACCCGCGCCGCGGCTTCCAGTTCCACGCGGTGCCGCTGTCGGTAGTCGAACGAGAGGGCATAGCATTCGAACCCTTCGCGTATGGCGTAGGCCAGGCAGGTGGAGGAATCCAGGCCGCCGCTCAGAAGGCAGACAGCTCGTTTCATATCTTCTCCAACTTCATAGTTAGCAGGAATCCTATGAGTGGGAACACCGTCAGGGAAGCCAGGACGCGATGGAGCGTGAAATGGTCCGCCAGCAGACCGATCAAGGGGATGAAGAGCATACCCGCCATTCCCCACGCGAAACCCATCATAAGAGCCGACACTGTGCCGGCCTGCGAGGGCGCCAATTCCTGCGCCATCACGACGTTCACCGGAATGGTGAACAGAAGAATGAGTCCGCCCAAGCACAGGCCTAGAATCGACAGCGCTCCGCGCGTGGCAAAAAACAGAGCCAGCATCGGCGCCGACGCAATCATCGAGACCAGAATTACCTGCCGGCCGCCGAACCGGTCGGCGAGGTGCCCCCCCAAGAACCCGCCCAGCGCGCCGGCGGCCAGGTAGAAGGTGAGGATATAGCTGGCCTGCGCGGGCGTGTATCGGCGCTCCAGGTTCAAATAGAGCGGAAGAAACTGCGCGAAGCTGATTTGGACGATCGAACGCAGGAAAACCAGCAGATAGAGGATGATCAGCGGTCTGGCCACCGCCTTCAGCGGCTTCCAATCGAAACGCTCCTGGCGTGCGGACGCACCGTCTGAACCCGGAAGCGCAAAGAGAAGAAACACGCTCACCAGCACGCCGGGCAAGGCCGCGGTCCAGGCATGGTCCAGGCCGAAGCGCGTGACAATCGCCGTGAAGTAAGCCGGTCCCAGAGCCAGGCCGAGGGTGCCCGAACTGACGAAAGCGGCCATCCATGCGCCGCGGCTGCCCTTCACGCCGCAGGTCACCCGCGCGGAGGCTTGGGGATGGAAGGCCGCAATGCCCGAGCCGCCTGCCAAGACCATGACCAGTAACCATGCAAAGCTGGGGGCAACGCCCAGAGCCGAAATGAACACGCCAGCCAGGCCGGGCGCCAGCGCCGCGAACAATTTCGTGCGGAAACGGTCGGATAAGAAGCCGTAGGCCGGCTGCATCACCGACGAGGAGAATACCAACACGCCGCCCAGCAAACCCGCCTGGGTCAGCGTCATGCCGAAACGGGCAACCAGCAGCGGCTGCAACGCGCCCAAAGCGCCGGAGTAAAGGTCTACAAAGAAATGGCCAAGCGAAAGAAGAATGAGAGGAATTGCCAACTTCTCTCCATTATAGCGGCAGTGTTCTCACTCTCCGGACAGCGGGCGCGCCGGGAGCATGCGGTAAATGATCAGCATCGAAAGCGGATGCATCAATCCGGCGATCAGGAAAATGGGCGCGTAGGAAAAACGCATGACCACGTAGCCTGTTCCCAGATTGGCAAGTATGCCGCCTACCGCCCCACCCATTCCCGAAAAGCCGGTGACCGTCCCAACTTCTGTGGCCGGGTAGAGGTCCGTGGGCAGAGTTTGCAGGTTTGCCACGTAAAGGGCGTGGCCAAAAACCACCAGGCACGTGGCCGCCAGCGCCATCCAGGCCTGCGGCACCCACGGCGCCAGGATCGCCGAGGGCAGCAGCGCCGCGCCCAGCAGCATTACGAAACGCCGCGCCCGCGCCGCCGGCCCGCCGGCGCGCACCACCCGTCCAGAAAGCCCGCCGCCCAGGATGTAGCCGGCGTCACCGAAAATGAAAGGCACCCAGGCGTACTTGCCCACCATAGCCAGATCAAAACCTCGCTCGCGCCGCAAGTATTCCGGAAGCCAGAAGATGATGAAATAAATGACGGGATCCGTGAGAAACCGCGCCAGCGCCAGAGCGATGGCGGGGCGCGTGGTGACCACAGCGCCCCAGCGCAAATGCCCGCGCCTGACGGGGACGGTTTCCGCCGCAGGACGCACATGATCCTTGAGCGCCTCGTATTCCTCCACGCGCAACCACCGGTTCCGGTGCGGGGGCTGGTAAAGGATCAGCCAGAGCAATAGCCATGCCAGTCCCAAGGTTCCCGTGAAAAAGAATGCGGCGCGCCAGCCGTAATTGAGCGTCAGCCACGCCACCATGGGTGGCGCTAGCGCGGAGCCGAGTGAGGAGCCGGCATTGAATATCCCCACCCCAAGGGCGCGCTGCGAGGCCGGAAACCACTCCGACACGGCCTTGGCCGCGGCCGGCCAGTTGCCGGGCTCGCTCAGCCCCAGCAGGAAACGGCACGCCGCCAACGACCACTTGCCCACGGTAAGGCCGTGCAGCATTTGCGAAAGCGACCAAGTGAAGATGAAAACCGCGAACCCGCGCCGCGTTCCCAGCCGGTCGATGATGTAGCCTGAGCCCGCATACATGATGGCGTAAGCCAGCAGGAACATGGTTATCACATGCGAATAATCCTGCTCGCTCATGGCAAACGCCTTACGCAAATCTACCGATACGACTGAGAGCGTGAGCCGGTCAGCGTAGTTGATCATGGTGGCCGCACAAAGCATCGCGGCGATGACCCACTGCAATTTGGGAATCTTCATCTCTACCTCGCCTGCTCGAACTGGAACTCCCGCTCCAACCAGCCCCCACCGTCCTGAACGCGTACCTTAAGAACGTGCGCGCCGGGCGCGATTGCATCGTCGGAAGTGCGCTCCTCGCTGGTCAACACATACGGCGGCCGATCGTAAGCGTTCACCAGGCGGCCGTCGAGCCACAGTTCCACTTTGCCCGGCTGGAGACCTTCGATCCAGATACGCAGCCGCTCCCAGCTATGGTATTGCGGCCCGTGCTCAGGACGGCTAAGGTAGATGCCCTTGCTGTAACGCGCCTGCTCGCTGCTCTCGCGAGCTTTCCAGCGCCGCAGGGCGCCAATCGAAGACGCCAGAGCCAGATAGCGGCGCGTCTCGGGACCTTCCAGCACGGGTCCGTCGCTTTGGTAGATGTAAATGCCCGGCGCTCCCAGCTCATAGGCGTGAAGAATTCGCTCCAGAAACATGCCCGGAAATGAAAGTCCCCAACCTAAAGCATCCACGCAAGGCAGCAGTTTGGCGCGCGTGCCTTTCAGGCCCTCGATGTATTCGCTAATACCGTAATTTTGATGGCGGCCCTGGATGTTGGACGGCGCCAGGTAATCCACAAGGCCTTCGCGCGCCCATGCCGCGTAGTCCATGTGCTCCCATCCGACCACGCCGCGCGCTGGAAAGCGTGTGAGAATGTCGACATGCCTGCCCCGGCGCGAGCCGTAACGGTCCGCGAGCGCGCGCAACTGGCGGAAGTAACCTGTGACGGTTTCCTTGCTGGCGACCGAGTTCGGATACCGGCACCAGTCCAGGGAAATTGATTCGGCGCCGATTTCCAGCGCCTCCTCAAACAGGCTCAGCACATAAGCGCGCACTTCGGGCACTTCGTAGCGCAGGTGGCTGCCCTTGCGCCATTCCGGATGCAGGCGCGAGAACTCGCTTTCCAGCGGCGTGCCGGGATAGCAATTGGTGGCGCCGATGTTGGCGCGCAGACGCAGCCCCAGCAGACTTGCATAGCGCAGCGACGTTGCCAGGGTGTTGGTGTACTGTTGCATGCGGCCCACGTTGGATGTCCGCGGCACCATGCCGCGCACCGGGTCCCCGAAGGTGTCGGCCAGCAACTGGCTGCCGGCCCGGCTCTCAAACACCATGCGTGACCCGCCGCGCCCGATCTGCATATCGAGCCAATCCAGCCGCGCTTGTTTGAACGCCTCGAGCGGTTCCCAGTGCTGCTGGTTAAATTCAACCTTGCGGGAAAAGGCCCAACTGTAAGGTTCGTAGTATCCCACCAGCAGCCGCCGGCCCTCGCCAGCGCCCCACTGGAGGTCGAGCGCCTCCACCTGGGCGCGGCTGAGCGGCACCAACCGTACCGCGCCAAGGTGTGCGCGGAAGCTGTCCTCGTATTCATAAACCGTGCCGTATGGCTGGAGGATGACGAGGTGTTGCCGCGTCATGTCCACCCAGCGCCAGAGGACTTCCCTGCCCGCCTGAGCGATGGAAAAATACTCGGGACGCGGATCGCCGCTCAACCGCAATTCGATGGCCCCCAGCTTGGCCGGCGTGGAAACAAACACTGCATACCAACCGCGCAGGTCCAGCGGATAGGTGAGCGGCGGCAATTCAACGCCCTTCTGCTTCACCTCGAGCGCGACGCCGTGCGGCGTACGCCGCAGCCACCAGACCGGCGCTCCGGGCGCCGGATTCTCCGACACGGCGCCCTTCTGCACCACCTGCGACCAGTCGTTCAACAACACCACATCGGAATTGTCAAGTTGCATGCGCACCTGCTGCTGCGACAGCAGGGCGTCTGCGCCGTAGACCGCGATGCGGAAGTCTACCGCCAGCTTGCGGGTCCCGAGCTCGAAGGGGTTCCACACCAGCGTGCGCCGCAAGCCGCCGGCCCGCCGCTCGGTGATCCGCCCTTCGCGGATGCCGGCGTTCCAGTCTGCCGGCTGCATCAATTGGATGGCGGTGTCGCTTACGTAAGGCCACACGGCGGCGGGCGCCCCGGTGGCTGCGCCCTCCCAGCGGCCCTGCGCGTGCCCGGCCCCCAGCTCGGGCCCGCCTGCGGGAACCGCGTAGATCACCTTTACGTAGCGCGTGAGTGGATCCACAGAATACTCAAGACCCGCCGCCGGCAGAACGATGGATAACAGAACCAAGAACAATGCGCCCATAGCAAACTCCCTTTTCATTGCTGACAGCGCCCGGTTTCGCGCCCGCACGAGGGAGGCGAACGCATGACGCAGCCCGAGGCCGTTGAGGCCGGCAGCGCCATACCCGAGGGAACCTCGAACGCCTCCGCCTGCATGAACATGACAAGTATCTCGTGCGGGTTCAACATCCCCATCACGGGAAAACAATCATGGCGTCTGTGAACGGGAGGGCGTGGATTCTCATAAACGATGCGGCTTTCATGGTGCTTGATCATGACTGGCGTTCGAAGGCGAAGGCAAAAAGCTCGGCCCCCTGTAAGTGGAAGCGCAGGCTGACGGGCTTTCCAGACAGTTCCCCCAGGGTGGCCCCCCTGGGCCAACGGACGGTGTGGGAAAGCGAGTCACCGCGAACCGGGAGCGAGATCCCGATTCGCGGGAACGCGTTTCCCGCCGCGTCCAGCGCTTCCACGCGCAGACTGCCGCCCCTGGCGACGCGCGCGTTGACTTTCAGGGTGTCTCCAGAGAAAACCACGGGGATGGTAGTCAACTGCGCAGCCGGTGTGAACCCATCGGCCGACACGAAACGGTCGCGCCGCCATTTTGCCAGGCCTATGCTGCTGGTGAACTTCGTCTTGCGATCGGGATGGTCCGGTCTGTAAAGCACGGGCGTACCATGCGTATAGTTGCCGCCACAGTAATACAGCCATACTTCGTCCCCCACCTCGATGGTGCGCGCTGCGGTCATCTGCAACCCATGGTCCCACTCACCCGGCTTGCCGCGTGGAATACAGGGTATGCGGAACGGACGCTCAAACCCGTCCAAATCGCGTGAAACCGCCAGTTGCACTTCGAACGGTCCTTCCTGGTTGCCATAGCGCGCCCGGTTGTTGATGGTGAACACCCAGGGAAAGGCCAGGACAACAGAGGGCGTGGGATGGAAGCCCGCTCCGTAAAACTCGGTGCGCATCTCAGCGGGATCATCCGGAACGTCCAGGACCGTACGGACTTGCTCGATTCGCGCCAGAGATCCGGCGTCGTCAGCCAGGTCCGGATACAGAACAAGCCGCGGCTTGGTCCAATCTTCAAAATCCGGGCTGGTCGTGAGGTAGAACACCCGGCGGCGGTGGCCGCGAATTTCGGCGCCGATTTTGGCCAAAGCCAGCCAGCGGGCACGGTGCTCATCCCAGCAGCCTGTCACTACGTCGCTGCCCGGGCAGAAGGGCGAGCGGCTAAGGCGCGACCAGTGGATGCCGTCGGCGGAAACCATGGTGTGATACCCGCGCGACTCCGCCGGGTAGTGTATGTAACAGATCATCTTATAGCGCCGGGCGGGATTGGGCTCGTTGCCGTCCTTGGTCACGCTCGGCAAGTGCGTGGCGTAAAGTATGGCGTTGTGAGGCGAGCCGTCGCGCGCCTTGAGCGTGCCGACGAGGGGTTTTTCCCAATGGATGCCGTCGGCGCTGGTGGCATACGCGGTTGAATTGTCGCTGGAACTGCGCGTTTCAGCCGGTCCAAATAGTCCGAGCGGTTCGATGACATACCACATCTTGAACAACTTTTCGCCGGCGTCGTAAAGGACGCTGCCGAACAGTTCCAGCCGCCATCCTTCCCATGGCTTGTCGGCCACCACCAAAGGGTTCGAGGGGTGCTTCTCGGCGGGGTGGAGGGTGAAGGCGACCGCGCGGCTATCGCGCACCAGAACGCGGTCGGCCAGGAGCTGAGGACTGCTTCCAACTTCGAACGGGCTGGGTGCGCGGTAGCCTTGAGTCCCAGCCCTTGTCTGGAACCCGCCGGCGCGCCACAGGCCGGAACCGGCGCACCCGATGCACTTCGCAAACAAGAGGCGGCTGATCATTGCTCTAGCATATACAAGGCGCGCCGCCTCGATGCATCGGAATGTTACGATGGAGTTCTCCCCAGATGGTGGAACAGCTCCCGGACATCTTGTCTCGAATCGCCGCCCGCAAACGGATCGAGCTCGAGCGGGTCCATGCCCGTCTGCCGGAACTCGAGCGCCGCGCAGAGGACATGGCGCATCTGCACCGCGATTTCTACGGCGCGATCAGCGGCAAGGGTCCCGCGATCATCGCCGAGATCAAGAAGGCTTCGCCGAGCAAAGGGTTGCTGACCCGGCAGTTCGATCCGTCCCGCGCCGCGCAAACCTACCAGCGCGGCGGAGCGGCGGCGCTTTCGGTCCTTACCGATGAGCAGTTCTTCCAGGGCTCCCTGGACGACTTGGAAGCGGCGCGCGCGGCGGCAGCTCTGCCTGTCTTGCGCAAAGATTTCACCATCGACGCAGCGCAGGTGATTGAAGCGGCCGCGCACGGAGCCGACGCTGTGTTGTTGATCGCCGCCCTGCTGAGCGAAGATCAGCTCCGGCTCTACCGCGAGCTGGCCGAACAGCTTGGCATGGCCGCGCTGGTCGAAGTGCATGGCGAGAGCGAATTGGCTGCGGCCATCGGCTCAGGCGCCAGGATCATCGGCGTCAACAACCGCGACCTGCGCACATTCCAAGTTACGCTTGATATCTCCCTGAAGCTCGCGCCGCACATTCCGGCCAACGTCGTGAAGGTGGCCGAAAGCGGCATTCACACGCGCAGCGACCTGGCGCGGCTGGTCTCAGCCGGATTCCAGGCCTTCCTTGTGGGGGAGCGTTTGATGCGTGCGAGCGACCCTGAACTGGCGCTGAAGGAGCTGCTCGCATGATGGTGAAAGTGTGCGGCATTACGAATCTGGAAGACGCACTGGCAGCGGTTGAAGCCGGCGTCTCGGCCCTGGGGTTCAACTTCTATTCCGGCAGTCCGCGCCGCATCCATCCCGAACAGGCCGCAGAGATCATCGCGCATCTGGGACCGGAGGTGATGAAAGTGGGCGTCTTTGTGAACGAGCCGGCTGCGCGGGTGGAATCCGTGGCCCGCGACGCGGGTCTTGACGTGGTGCAATTGCACGGTGTTGCGTTGCCTCCCGCCGGCTGGCGGGTTTGGCGCGCGGTGCGTGTGGTTCCCGGTTTTGATTTCGCCTCCTTGGACGCGCTTGAAGCCGAGGCGTTTCTTGTCGACGCTTTCGTTGAGAATGCTTGGGGCGGCACGGGCCGCAGTTGGGATTGGACGCTGGCTTCGGCCGTGAAGGGCCGTATCATTCTGGCCGGAGGTCTGGATGGCTCGAACGTCCGCGAAGCCATTCAAAAGGCCCGCCCCTGGGGCGTGGATGCCTGCTCGCGCATCGAAAGTTCACCCGGCAAGAAGGACCATGCGAAGATGAAAGCATTCATTGAAGCCGCGCTAGGGGAGGAAAGATGAGTACGCCCATGCCGGAGCCGGGCGGGCATTTCGGCCCGTATGGGGGCCGCTATGTGCCGGAAGTCCTGATGGCGCCGCTTGAAGAACTCGAGCAGGCCTATTACGAGGCGCGCCGCGACCCGGCGTTTCAGACTGAGCTAGATCAACTGCTGGCGGACTACGCCGGACGCCCGACGCCGCTGTACTTCGCCCGCCGCTTGTCGGAAACTCTGGGCGGAGCACAAATCTACCTCAAGCGCGAGGATCTGCTGCATACCGGTGCGCACAAGATCAACAATTGCCTCGGGCAGATCTTGCTCGCCCGGCGCATGGGCAAGCGCCGCATCATCGCCGAAACCGGCGCCGGCCAACACGGTGTAGCCACCGCCACCGTTTGCGCGCTATTCGGCATGGAGTGCGTGGTTTACATGGGCGAGGAAGACATGCGGCGTCAGCAGCTCAACGTATTCCGCATGCGTTTGTTGGGCGCGCAAGTGAGGGCCGTCGCCAGCGGCAGCCGCACGCTGAAGGACGCCATCAATCAAGCCATGCGGGACTGGGTCACGAACGTCGCCGGCACTTATTATCTGCTGGGCTCCGCCCTCGGCGCACACCCTTACCCGCTCATGGTGCGCGATTTCCAGCGCGTAATCGGCGTGGAGGCGCGCCGGCAAGTCCTGGAGCGCGCCGGACGTCTTCCCGACGCCGTGTTTGCCTGCGTCGGCGGCGGCTCGAACGCCATCGGCATTTTCCATCCGTTTCTCGAAGATGCGGCCGTCCGCCTCATTGGGGCCGAAGCCGGAGGCCGGGGCGAATCACTGGGCGAGCATGCGGCCCGGTTCCGCGGAGGGTTGCCCGGTGTGCTTCAGGGGACCTATAGTTACGTCCTGCAAGATGAAGACGGGCAGATCGCCCCGACGCACTCAGTCTCAGCGGGGTTGGATTACGCTTCCATCGGGCCGGAACACGCCTGGCTGCATGACCACGGCCGGGCCGAGTATGTGGCTGTATCGGACGCCGAAGCGCTGGAAGCCGCCCGCAGGCTGTCGCGCATCGAGGGCATCATCCCGGCGCTCGAAAGCGCCCACGCCGTAGCGGAAGCCATGCGCCGGGCGCCGCAGGCCGGCGGGAAAATCTTCCTGGTGAACCTCAGCGGCCGCGGCGACAAGGACATCGGCATCTACCGGGAAAACATGCGCGATTTGGAGGCCGAATGAGACGGACGCGCATCGCAGATCTATTCGAACGCACGCGGGCCGAGCGCCGGGCTGCATTGATTACCTACATCACCGCGGGCGACCCGGCGCCGGACCTCACACCCTCGATGGTGGAGGCACTGGAACGAGGGGGCGCGGACTTGATCGAACTGGGAGTTCCCTTCTCCGACCCCGTAGCCGACGGGCCGGTGATCCAGCGCGCCGCCATGCGGGCTCTGCAAGCCGGCACTACCTTGGCGCGGGTACTGGAAATCGCCCGCCGGATCCGCAGCCGGTCTGAGATTCCGCTTCTGCTGTTCACTTATCTGAACCCGGTGTTGCGCTATGGCGTCGAGCGGCTGGCGGCGGACGCCAACAGCGCCGGCATTGACGGGTGCCTGTTGACAGACCTCAGTGTCGAGGAGGCCGCCCAAGTGGTGCAGGTGATGCATGCGAACGGACTCGACACCGTATTCTTGGCCGCGCCTACCAGCACACCGCGGAGGCTGGAGCTGGTCGCCCGGTATTCCACCGGATTTGTCTACCTGGTGTCCCGCACGGGGGTTACCGGGGAGAGCGATTCGTTATCAAATTCCGTGGCGCCACTGGTGGCATCCATGCGAGAAGTCACGAACCTGCCGCTGGCGGTTGGATTCGGCATCTCGAAGCCGGAACACGTGGAAATGGTGGCGCAACTGGCCGACGCAGTCGTGGTCGGCAGCGCCTTGGTCCGTATTATTGAACAAAACGCCGGCGCGGCGACTCTCGAAAAGCATTTGGAAGCGGCGGCGTGCGCGCTCCGGCGCGCCATTCGAGCCCCATCCGCATGAACCGTGACGAAGCCCTACGTATTCTCGCCCGATGCCGCAATCAGATTGACGAACTGGATCTGCGCATCCTGGCGCTCCTCAACGAACGCACTCGCGTGGTCGAGGAAATAGGCCGCATCAAACGCGAACTCTCCTGGCCCATTTACGAGCCCAAGCGCGAGGATGAGGTTTTCCGCAACGTGACCGAAAATAATCCGGGGCCGCTACCGCCGGAGGCCGTCAAGCGTGTCTTCGAGCGCATCATCGACGAAATGCGGACGGTTCAGAAACTGCGCATGGTGAGCTCGGTTCCGGATCAAGCCAAGCAGGAAGAGGATTGAGCGATGTTAGTCGTAATGCAAGCAGGCGCCACCGAGGCGCAAATACAGCGTGTCATCGACCGGCTGGTGGAAGCCGGCTTCACAGTGCACCGTTCTACGGGCGTGGTTCATACCGTACTGGGAGGAGTGGGCCCGGTCGAGAATATAGACCTGGCCGATTTCGAGGTGATGGATGGCGTCAAAGAATGCCATCGCATCATGTCGCCCTACAAGCTCGCCAGCAGGCAATTTAAGCCTGGAGGCACCGTCATCCGCATCGGCGATGTCGATATCGGCGGTCCGAAAGTGGTCGTGATGGCCGGTCCATGCAGCATTGAGAACGCTGCGCAGATCGAGGCCGCTGCGGCCGCCGTGGCGCGCTCGGGAGCGCGCGTTCTGCGCGGAGGCGCCTTCAAGCCGCGCAGCTCCCCGTATAGTTTTCAAGGACTCGGTGAAGAGGGCCTGAAACTGATGCGCGAGGCGGCAGACCGTTACCATCTGCTGACGGTGAGCGAGGTGATGGACCAATCGCAGATTCCGGTCATGCTGCCATACGTTGACATTTTTCAGGTCGGCGCGCGGAACATGCAAAACTATACGCTGCTGCGCGAACTGGGCCATGTCAGCAAGCCCGTCCTGCTTAAACGCGGCATTTCTGCAACCATCGAGGAACTCCTGCTCTCGGCTGAATATATCCTGAGCGGCGGAAATCAGAACGTGATGCTGTGCGAACGCGGCATCCGCACCTTTGAAAGCTACACGCGCAACACCATGGACATCTCCGCCATCCCGGTGGTTAAGAAACTCTCACACCTGCCCATGCTGGCGGATCCATCGCACGGCACCGGCCGCCGCGACAAGGTGAGCCCCATGGCCCGCGCGGCGGTGGCGGCGGGCGCCGACGGCTTGCTCATTGAGGTGCACCCGGACCCGGACCATGCGTTGAGCGACGGCGCGCAATCGCTGCGGCCCGATCAGTTCGACGAACTCATGCAGCAACTGCGCATCATCGCCCAGGCCGTGGGCCGCGAGTTTTGAACATGCATACGGTCGCCATCGTCGGCGTAGGATTGATCGGAGCCTCGTTCGGACTGGCGCTGCGCAAGGCCGGTTTCGGCGGCCGCATTTTGGGTGTCAGTTCCCCCGGCGCCATCCGCGACGCGCTGGACGCCGGGGCCATTGACCAGGGCCTGCCGCTGGAAGCCGCCGTAGCACAGGCCGATTTGGTTTACCTCTCGCAAACGATCAGCCGCATTCTCAGCACCATGGAAGGGCTGGACGAGCATCTCAAGCCCGGCGTTCTGGTGACCGACGCGGGAAGCACCAAGGCCATCATCGTTTCCCGCGCCCGGAGCCACATCCGCCGCGCGCAGTTTCTGGGCGGCCATCCGCTGGCCGGCAAGGAGACGCGCGGAGCTCGTAGCGCCGAGGCCGGCCTGTTCCGTGGACGCACCTACGTGCTGACGCCCATCGAAGACAGGGAGTTGGAGACGCCCGCCGCCAGAGAGTTTACCGGCTGGTTGCGCGCAATCGGGGCTCGCATCCTGACGCTCGATCCGGCCGGGCACGACCGCATCGTGAGCCTCACCTCGCATTTGCCGCAACTGGCCTCGACGGCGCTGGCCTCGTTGCTCGAGCGCAAGCTGGCATCGGATCGCGAAACGCTGGTTTCCGGACCGGGCCTGGCCGACATGACGCGGCTGGCCGCCAGTCCTTACGATGTCTGGGCCGACATCCTAGCCACCAACTCCGGCGAGGTCGCCGGGGCCCTGTCGGCCTACATCGCGGAACTGGAAGCGCTCCGCGAGCAGCTCACCACCGCAGGCATGCGCGGCGTCTTTGAGCGCGCCGCGCAATTCAGCCGGCGGCTGCGAGGATCTTCGACACCAGACCCGCCCGCGTGAACTCGGCTATGGATTGTTTTTCCAGCGCCATCGGAAGAGTCCAGATGGCCAAATTAGAGTAGTAGTCGTCGCCCCACTGCGGCAAGCCGGTTTGCCCGTTGATCAAGCAGCGCTGGTTCCAGGGCGCGCGGGTCTTCAGGGCCAATGCCTCCCAAAGCCGCCGCGCAATCTCCAGCCCCGCCTCCCGGCGCCCGTAATACAGGAACGTGCCGGCGGCGCACAGGTTTTCGCCGACGAATATGTGCGTGGCGTGATCGCCCGCCGGATGCAGCTTGGTGTCGAATGGCGCGCCATCCGGCGTGACGCCGTTAATCAAGCCATAAGACGTGGCGCGGAAGTTGAGCCGCTCCACCGCATCGAGCGCCGCTTCCGCATGCACCTGTGGGAGAACGCTCGCCAGCCCCAGCACCTTCACACACCACTCGCCCATCAGTTGATTTGCCAGCACCACTTCGCTGGTGGTTCCCGCTTTCACGTTATTCCATAGCCGGTAGTACCGGCCGTTCCATAAACGTTCTTCAAAAGTCCGCTGTCCTCTGGCCAACCGCTCGGCGCACTCACGGGCGAATGAGACATCGCCGACAGCTTCGGCCAGCGCACGGGCGGCGGCCAGTGTGGCGAGCCACGTGCCGGCAACGTAACATGACACGCCTTCCCACGGCCATACATCGTAAAATTGGTTGGCGGGCCAAGGCTCGCCCGGAGAAACATGCGCCTGCTCGTGCACTAATCCCGCGCCGTCGTCGTCCAGCGAATACTGGTAGCGCACGGCGCGCTTCACCGAGCCGTAGGCGCGAGCGAGTTGCCGCTTATCGCCCGTTCTCAAGTAGTGGCGCAGAATCATCTGCACGTACTGGCCGGAGTTCAGCGGGTGCTGGCAGTGGAAGCGCGGGTCGCGCATGCTCGTGGGAGTGCCGAAACAGAAGGGGACCTCTCCGTCCTCAATCTGAAAGTGCCGGAAGGCGTCCAGCGTGGTCGCGTCCAGCTCCGGATACAGGACCAACAGCGGGAAATGCCCGTGCATCCGGCAGACCATGGTCTCGACGATGGGGCCGCCGGTGTGCCTCTCGCTGTGCGTGAACCAGCCGTCTGGACCCCACCATTCGTCCTTGCGGGTCCGCGCGATCCAAACCGAGTTCTTGGTAAGGCTGTAAAGGCTTTGCACCAGCCAGTCCCGCAGCCAGGCGGGAAGACCGGATTCGTAAATAGCCGCCTGCCACGCCAGCACGCGCCCCAGCCAGGCGTCGAAGTTGCTGAGGCCCGCTTCCGCCACCCG
>CAYSBM010000005.1:0-26665 GCA_964429095.1 uncultured Solibacteraceae bacterium
TACGTCGCCTCTTGGGCGGACTGACAGTCGCAGTTGGAAGTCCTCCGTTGTTGTTAGCACGTCAGAGATTGCCCGGTAGATCGTAAAAATTCGCGACTCACCTCTTGAAGCCTTGACAGGCTAAGAGCAATTTTCTTTTGCCCAGAAAAGGAGAGTCGCTATGAACAAACCACACCAAATCGAAGCGCAACGAGCCGCGAAGCATTTCGAGGCGATAGCTGCAGACGGAAACCCTACGGTTCAGATCATGCGGTCGATGGCCGAGATGATAGGCTGGCTGCGGCAAGGCGTCGGCGAATTGATCCGCCAGGCTGGCTTACAGTTGATGGAGTTGCTGATGCAGGCCGCGTAAAATCCGGAGTGTAATCTGAGGTCTTGATAGGGCCATTCGTTCGTCAGCTCCTTTCGTGAAAACATGGAAGCTTCCACTGGAGCCAACAGCGCAATTTAATGTCTTGAATCGCTGCTCCTTCACCAGAACGGGTTCTCTGCTTGTAGGCGAAATCTACAGCCATCGTCTACCAGCAGCGGGCGAAGTCATTCAGCAGAAATCGAGGGATGTGGCGAGGTCCAGTGTGCCGTACAAAGCCACGGTCCTCACAAACATATGGCTGCAACACGTTCCTCACGACGCGGTCATACGCGTCGCGTCGTCCCAGGACCTCCGATTCCAATAGCAGGAGAATTCGCCGTGTAGTGTTTCGATTCGTATCGTCATCACCGCCGATCCGGTGCACCAATTCATGGCTGAAGGAGAGCGTACCGAATGTTCCCTCTCTTCCCGGCTTCTTGGATGCCACTTGGCTGACAATCTGCTCGACCTTGCGCACCAACTCAAGGTGCTTGGGGTCTGCGGACCCATCGACCAGAAGGATGCAATCGATGTCACTACCGGCCGTGGACTCGTCCCTTGCCAGCGAACCAAGAACGACAACGCTCGTATCCTCAGAATCGATCCGCTGGAGTGCACTGCAAAGTCTCTTGCGCTTCGCCTGAGCGAGTGAGCGTGCTTTCGTAAGGTGGAGCCAGTCCGCTCCGAGTCGATGCTCCAATTCAGTCAGGTTCGACATTCATAGGAGATGACACCATCATGAGCCATTCTTCGGGGATCGAAGAGTCCCTGATCCGTCCGTAAGGGAATTCCGAGTGTAATCGGAAACGGCTGATCGTGGGCAGCCCGGCCGGCTTGTGGGCTGCCTGGCGGGGAGGGCTCCCTACCGCGAGGGCACGGTGAGGTACTCTGTTCCGCCCGGTGTGCAGTCAATCTGGTGATTCTGCTAGATTGAGAAATCCAATGCTTGGCGTCTTGTTTTCAGTTATTCTGCTGGCCGAAAGCACACTTGTAAATGTTCAGGATGTCGCCCCGGGCATCCGTTTGGATATACGTTACGCGACGGCGCACAACTTCACCGGCACAAAGGTGTACGAAGAAGCCGCCTGCTATCTGCGCGCCCCGGCAGCCCGCGCGCTCGCCGCCGCGCAGCGCGAATTGCAAAAGCAGGGATTAGGGCTTAAGGTCTACGATTGCTACCGCCCGCTTTCAGTCCAAAGGAAGTTCTGGAAGCTGGTGCCGGATGAGCGCTACGTCGCTAATCCGGAGAAGGGGTCGCGGCACAATCGCGGAGCGGCTGTCGACCTCACGCTGGTCGATCGCAACGGCCGCGAGCTTCCCATGCCCACGGAATTCGATGACTTCAGCGAGCGCGCTCATCGCGACTTCACCGCGCTGCCCGAGCCCGCAATCCGCAACCGCGCCCTGCTGGAAGACGTCATGAAGCGCCACGGGTTCGAGCCCATGCCTACCGAATGGTGGCACTTCGACTTCACCGGCTGGGAGCAATACCCGCTGGAAGACGTGCCCTTTTCCGCGCTGAAGAAGAAACAGTGACCGCCCCATGAGTTCTACCACTCACGCCGTTACCGTGCTGCTTGTAGACGACCAGCCCATCGTCGCCGAGGCCGTGCGGCGAATGCTTGCTTCCGAGCCGGACATCGCGTTCTTCTACTGCCAGGAGCCGGCGCAGGCGATTCCCACGGCGCTCGAAGTCAGACCGACCGTCGTGCTTCAGGACCTCGTGATGCCGGACGTGGACGGCTTGACCCTTACCAGGTTCTTCCGCGGTCATCCCAAACTGAAAGACGTCCCGCTGATTGTGCTTTCGAGCAAGGAGGAGCCTACCACGAAGGCGCAGGCGTTCGGCTGCGGAGCCAACGACTATCTGGTGAAGCTGCCCGACAAGATCGAGCTGATCGCGCGCATCCGCCATCACTCGCAGGGCTACATCAATCTGCTGGAGCGGAACGAGGCGCACCAGAAGCTGCTTGAGAGCCAGCAGGCGCTGGCAGCGGAACTCAACAGCGCGGCGCAGTACGTGATGTCGCTGCTGCCGAAGGCGCTCACGGAAGGCCCGGTGCGCACGCTATGGCGCTACGCGCCGTCGGCGCAACTGGGCGGCGATGCCTTCGGCTATCACTGGCTGGATGAAAACCATTTCGCGGTTTACCTGCTGGATGTGTGCGGGCACGGAGTGGCATCGGCGCTGCTGTCGGTCAGCGCGCTGAACATGCTCCGTTCGCAATCGGCCAACTGCGATTTCCGCGATGCGGGCGCGGTCCTCTCGGCGGTCAACGACGCCTTCCCCATGCAGAAACACAACAACCTGTTCTTCACGCTATGGTATGGGGTCTACCACGTGCCGTCGCGGACGATGCGCTACGCGAGCGCCGGCCATCCGCCTCCGATGCTCGTCAGCAGCGCAGGCGCAGTGGAGCGCCTCTCCTTCGGCAATCCGATCATCGGGGCGTTTCCCGGCGTGAAATACGCAAGCGCATCGGTTGAGATTCCGCCCGCATCGCGGCTCTACATCTATTCCGATGGGGTCTACGAAGTCGAAGGCCCCGACGGCGCCATGTGGGACCTGGATTCGCTTCAGGCTTTTCTTGCCTGCCCGCGCGAGAACGAGCTGGAAGCGCTCCACCTAAAGATGCAGCAACTCCGCGGTGCGGAGGCCCTCGAAGACGATTTCTCGATCCTTAGGGTGACCCCCGAGTAGCGAGTGCGGTTCAGACGTAGTACTCGCGCAGAAGGTCCGCCGCGCTCTGGTCGAGCGACTCCGCCCGGCGGAGCTCTTCGAACTGATCCAGCAGGTCCTCGGGGCGAAGCCGCTTCTTTTCCGAGCCGCGGATATCACGGATCACCTTGCCGCGATGCATCATCACCAGCCGGTCTCCGAGCCGGGCTGCCTGCTGCATGGAGTGGGTCACCATCATGGCGGTGAGGCCGTCGCGCGCGATAATCTGATCGCTCAGCGAAGCCACCTGATCCGCGCTCTTGGGATCAAGCGCGGCGGTATGCTCATCCAGCAGCAGCAGTTTTGGCTTGCGCCATGTTGCCATCAGCAGCGTCAGGGCCTGGCGCTGTCCCCCCGACAGGCTGCCGATCGCGTTGTCCAGCCGGTCCTCCAGACCCATGTTCAGCTGGCGCACGGCCTCGCGCATCCGCGCTTTCAGTCTTGAGCCCATCAGGGGGCGAAGCCCGCGCGGCATCCCGCGGCCCGCTGCCAGCGCGAGGTTCTCCGCAATCGAGAGGTTCGGCGCGGTGCCGCTGAACGGATTCTGGAATACGCGCCCGATCAGCTTTGCGCGCTTGTGCTCCGGCCAGAACGTGACGTCCTGGCCCGCGATCAGCAACCTTCCCTCATCGCCGAAGCAGGTGCCGGCCACCGCGTTCAACAGCGTGGAATTTCCCGAGCCGTTCGTCCCGATGACAATCAGGAACGACCCTTCCTCGAGCTTAAGATCCACGCCCTGCAGCGCGCGCACCTCGTTCGGCGTCCCTGCGTTGAAGGTTTTTCGAATGGACTGAATCTCAAGCATGGGCGGTCCTCCAACGCCCCTTTCCTGTCCGTTTGAGCGCGCGCGGCAGCACCAGGGCGAGAAAGACGAAGGCGGCGGTGATCAGCTTCAAGTCGTTGGGATTCAGCCCCCAGCGCAAGGCCACCGCAATCAGAAGCCGGAAGAGCACCGAGCCCATCACGGCGCCGGCAATGGCATAGCCGAGCTGCCGCGTGCCCACCAGCGCTTCGCCTATGATCACGCTGGCGAGTCCCCACACGAGCATTCCCATGCCCATCTGCACGTCCGCGAAGCCCTGGTACTGCGCCAGCAGCGAACCCGTGAGCGCAACGAGCCCGTTGGAAAGCGCCAGGCCAAGGACGAACATCCGCCCGTCATCCGTTCCGAGCGCCCGGATCATCTGCGGATTATCGCCGGTGGCGCGCATCGCCGTCCCGAGATTCGTGCGGAAGAACACAAACAGCAGTAGGCAGACCAGCGCGATCGCCGCTGGAATCAAAACAAGCAACGCGAGGTCGCGCGCCGCCACCTCCCAGCCGAGGATCATCAGCGGGGAAGCGCCGAAGTAGGCTTCTCCCACGCGGCCGGCCTCCGAGACGAGGGTCTTCTCGTTCATGAGCGGCACGTTGCTGCGCCCCATGATGCGCAGGTTCACCGAATACAGAGCCGTCATCGTAAGAATTCCGGAGAGCAGGCGGTTGATGCCGAAGCGCGTCGCCAGCACCCCGGTCACGGCGCCGGCCAGCATGCCGCCCAGCGGCGCCAGCGCGGTGGCCAGAACCGGAGACCAGCCGTTCACCAAAGCGACAGCGGAAATCGCTCCGCCGAGAGTGACTGTTCCCTCTACCGTGATGTCGGCCGAATCGAACGTGCGGAAGCTGATGTAGATGCCGGTGGACAGCAGCGCCAGAATGAAGCCCATCGTGAGTGCGCCGATCAGCAGGCTCATGCCGCTCCTCCGTCACGGACAAGACTTGTAATTGGTGCGATCCAGATCGCGCCACGAATGAATTCGCTCTCGCCACCGCCGGCGATGTCGCGGTCGTCTGCGAGCAGGTGCAGGACGCCGCACAGGCCGCCGCCTTCGAACAGGGTGCGAACGGTGGATGACATCTCGATGCGTCCTTTCTTCAGTGGCCGGTAGCCAAACGCCGCCGCGTGGAAGTGCGCCTGCATCTCCGAGTTCTTGCGCAGCGGCCGCAGGAGCGGGCGCACCGGGGGCGCGGGATCGCGCGCGCCGATTCCCGCCGCCATCACCGCCGAACGCGCGAAACTCCGCTGGGGCGAGAACGACAGCCAGCCGCGAATCTCCGGGTGCGCAAAGGTGAATCCGGCAGCGTCCTGCGCGGGCGACTTCTTCAGCGCCGCTCCCATCAGGCCCGCCGCTTCGGCGACAATCACTGCTCCCCAGGCCTCGCGCTCGGGCGCGCACGCCTCGACCAGCCGGCTCAATCCAACCGGCCCCTCGGTTGTTTCGAACCGGATCAGCCGGCCGAAGCGGCCCTCGCACTCAAAGCCGTAGAGAGCGGCCAACTGCGTGCGGAATCCGTCAGCCGCGATCATGTAATCGGGGTAGTTCGTGCCGTCGGCGGGCTGGCAAGCCGCGGCCCCGGCGATTGCGACGAACTCACCGAAGCGGTTGCGGCAGCCTTCAAAGTCGTCGCCGAAGGCGCCCACTCCGAGGCCGAAACCACAGGGCCCGATGCTTACGGCGCGGCAGTCCTGTGAGGTGAAAGCGGCGGCGGCAAGCTTCTGCGGCTCGCCAAAGACGCGGCAAACCAGCGATCCGGCATCCTCGTCGTAGATCTCGTAGGAAATGCCACCGTCCTGCCGGCGTTCCGGCCCACGCGCCGGGGCTTCGGCCGCGGGCGGCGGCTCCGCGCTCAGAAGTGTGCTCAGGCCGGCCATCTCGATCACCTGCCGGACCTGCGGCGAAGGATCGCAAACCGCCACCCATCCGTTCACGGCCGCCAGTTGCTGGTGTGCCTGAAGGAGCACCCGGATGCCTGCCGAACTGATGTAACTCACGCCGGAAAGGTTCAGACGGATGCAGTGCGTGCCCTCGCGCACGACATCGTCGATCTTCTCCGACAAGTGCTGCGCCCAGTAGCCGTCAAGCCGCCCCTCCACCATCAGTTCCATGAATCCGGCCTGCTGCCGGCGCACAACTTCCATCTAGCCTTCCTTTCCAGCCTGCGCCGCAAGAGCCTCCTGACGGCCGGCGTATGTGGCGAAGACCAAGAGCAGATCGGTGATTGCAAACAACTCTTTGACGCGCTCGTTCAGGGAACAAAACGACAGGCCGCCGCCGGAGGCGGCCAGCGCTTGCCCGGCCACCAGGAATGCCTGCAGGCCGGCGCTGCTGACGTAAGTGAGATCGGAGCAGTCCACCAACACGCGCGCGCTCGCGAGCTTTGCGGCGTCCCCGAGCGCCTCACTCACCGCGCCGGAGTTTGAGGCGTCCAGCCGCCCTCGCAGAGTGAGGACGCTCACGCCGGCGATTTCTTCGCGTTCGATTTCAATACGACTCATCAAAGGGCCTTTCGGAGAGTGATGATATTTCTGCCGCCGCGGCGCTCGCACTCGATGCTCCGAGTGAACGTGCGGGCGAGATGGATGCCCAGCCCTCCGGTTTTCCGGTTTTCCAACGGACCGGCTGGTTCAGGCGGTTCCGCCGCGGTGGGATCGAAAGCTATGCCGTCATCCGAAATCGTGGCGACGATCTCGCCGCCTGAGATCTCGAGCGTGATGCGAATCGCCCCCGCTTCCGAACTGCATTGCCCGTGGGTGATGGCGTTGACCATCAATTCCTCGAGCGCAAGGTTCAATTGCCAGCAAGCCTGTTGCGAGATGGCGTGGCGCTCGCAGTACTCCGACAGCCATTCGGCGAGACGCTCCAGCCCGCCTGTGTTGCCCGGCAACGCCAGTTCCGACCGCAATGTCAAGGCTCCATTGGGGCGTTAGAGTTTGTGGACGCCGCAAGAAAGCGGATCAGCATAAAATACATAGTATCGCATCCGAACAGGTAGAAAGAGAGCGGATCTGAATGCGTAACGTACTGGCGCGTTTGTCTTTAGGAATCGGACTAATCGTAGTTGTCTCAGCTGGTCTTCTCCTCTCCGATTTGAAGAACCGGAGCGCGAGCAAAGGCAACGCGCCGCGCGTGGCTATCTTCCAGTTGGGAAGCCAGGCCATTCTGGACGAAATCGCCGAGGGGGCCATTCAGGGCCTGGCAGCAAAGGGCTTTGAAAACGGCCAGACAATGCGCCTCCAACGCTACAACGCTCAGAGCGACCTTGCCACGGCCGCCAACATAGCGAAAGCAATCGTGGATGAAGGGCCCGACCTGGTCCTGACCATCTCCACAACGTGCCTGCAAGCGATGGCGGCGGCGAATCAGAACGGGAAGATCAAGCACATCTTCGGCGGTGTTTCCGATCCTTCCGCGGCGGGCGTGGGCATCCAGAAGGGGAAGCCTCTGGCGCATCCCCCGCACATGGCGGGCATCGGGACGTTCCAGCCGGTGGCCGAAACAATTGAGCTTGCGCGCAAAATGAACCCCGGCCTGCGCACGGCGGGGCTGGTGTACAACCCCGCGGAAACCAACTCGGAGTTGTGCGCCAGGGCCGCCCGCGCAAAGGCGACTGAACTCGGCATGCGCGTGGTGGAGGCGACGGTGGAAACCGCCAACGAGGTTTTTGCCGCCACCGCGTCGGTCGTATCGCGCGGGGCGGAGGCCATTTTCATAGGCGGCGATAACACGCTCGAGCTGGCGATCGAATCGGTGGTCAAGGCCGCCTCCGAGGGCGGCATTCCGGTCTTCGGCTATATGCCGACAAACGCGGACCGGGGAGCGCTCGCCGGGCTTGGCGCTAACTACTTCGAAGTCGGCCGCATTACCGGTGAGCTTGCGGGCGACGTTTTGAACGGCCGCGATCCGCGCACAGTGCCTATCGAGAATGTCCTTCCCAAAACGCTGCACCTGAACCTGGGCGCCCTGGCGAAGCTTCGGAATCAGTGGCGCGTTCCCGAGGACATCCAAAGCTCCGCGGACGTGCTGATCGACCGGGACGGAAGGCGCATAGAACGCCGCGCTCAGGCGCGGAGCGCAGCGCCCTCCCGCAAATGGAAGATCGATATCATCGAACTCGTCGAAGCGCCCGCGATTGAAGAATCGCGTAAGGGCGTGCTGGCCGGCCTGAAAGAGTCGGGGCTGGCTGAAGGCCGCGATTACGAAATTCGCGTGCGCAACGCGCAAGGCGACATCTCCACGTTAACCAGCCTCATCGACGCCGCTATCACGGCGGGAAGCGATATGATCTACACGATCACGACTCCCGCGCTCCAGGCCGCCATGAACAAGGTGCACGACCGCCCGGTGTTGTTCACTCTTTCGCTCGACCCCTCACTGGTTGGCGACCGCGGCACTCATGAGAATCACCGGGCGAACGTCGCGGGCGTCTACGATCGCAGCCCGTTTGAAGCGATGATGAAGCTGATCCTGGAGTGTCTGCCGCGCGCCCGGCGCATCGGTACGCTGTTCGCGCCCGGCGAGCCGAACTCGGTGTACTTCGAGAAGGAGATGTCGAAGGCCGCGCAAGCCGCCGGATTGGAGTTGATCTCGCTCCCTTCGAACAACGCGGCGGAAGTGAACGACAGCGCGGCGGCACTGGTCCAGCGAGGCGTGGATGCGATTTGCCAGATCAACGACAACCTGCACGACGCGGCCTTCGCCGCCATCGCCACGGCGGCACGGCGCGCGCGGTTGCCCGTGTTCAGCTTCAGCACCGGCCAGATCGGCCGCGGAGCCAGCGTGGTGCTCTCAAACGACCACTTCGACGGCGGGCGCGAATCGGCGTTGATCGCGGCCAAAGTGATCCGCGGAGGAAGCCCGGCCAGCTTTCCTTACACGGGGATTCGCCGAACCCGGCTGCTAGTGGATCAGCAAGCCGCGGCGGCTGTGAATTTCACCATCCCGGCTGCCGTCCTCGCGCGCGCCGGGCGGAAATAGCGGTTCGCCCCTAGCACTCACTTGCTCACGCGCCGCGCCGGACAGCCCGCAGCACCGCCGGTGCAATGTCGCCGATCGGAAGCACTTCCGCCGCGGCATTGAGTTCCACCGCGGCTCTGGGCATGCCGTAGACGAGCGAGGTCGCTTGATCCTGCGCGATGGTGTGCCAGCCCGCTTTCCGCAGCGCGAGCATTCCCGCGGCGCCGTCGCGTCCCATTCCGGTGAGCAGCACTGCGGTGTCCGCGCGCCGCCAGTGACGCGCCAGGCTGAGAAAGAAAGCGTCCACCGACGGGCGGTACGGATAATCCGCCGGCTCGGGAGTATAGTGGAACGCCTGGTCTGCGCCGCAGACGAGGTGATCGTTTGTGCCGGCTACATAGACTCTGTTCCCGGCGGGGCGCTCGCCTTCCCGCGCCAGCGCGACGGGCAGTTCCGTCTGCTCGTCCAGCCAGTCGGCCAGCCCGGCGGCGAACTGCACATCCACGTGCTGCACGATGACGATCGCGGCGCCGGGGTCGCGCGGCATACGCGAAAGGAAGTTCACCAGCGCCATAGGTCCGCCGGTGGAGGCGCCGACAACGATCAGAGGCGGCACGGCAGCGCCGGCTGAGGGATCCGCCGGGGTGTGCTCCCCGGTGATTAACTGGCGTATGGTGGCGATCTTCTTCAGCAGTTCGATGTCGCCGCTGATGCCTGCGCCCGGTGCACATACCGGTGTCCCGATCGCGTCCAACGCGCCGTGCCCCATCGCCTCGAAGACCTTGGCCGCGTTGCCGGCCACAGAAGCCGTCACGACGAGGATCGCGCAGGGCGTCTCCTTCATGATGCGCCCCGTGGCCTCAACGCCATCCATCACCGGCATGATCAAATCCATCAGGATGAGATCCGGCCGGTCCGCGGCGCACTTCTCAACCGCTTCCGCGCCGTTGCGCGCGATCCAGGCCACTCTATAGTCCGGAACGGAGACAATCACCCGGCGGAGGACTTCCACGGCCATGGGCAGGTCATTTACGATGGCGATGCGCATTGCGTCCTACGCTTCACCGATCAGGTCGCGTACGGTTTTCAGCAACCCGTCGCCGTGGAAACTGCTCTTGGTCAGGTATGCGTTCGCTCCTGCTTCGAGTCCCTTCATCCGGTACTCCTCCTGGTCTTTATACGACACGATGACTACAGGAAGCGAACTGGTTTGCGCCGCGGCGCGAACTCTGCGCACCAGTTCGAAGCCATCCATCCGGGGCATGTCCACGTCGGTCAGCAGCAGGTCGAACGCGCCCATTCGCAGGGCGTTCCAGCCATCCATTCCGTCTACGGCCACGGTCACCTCGTAGCCGCCGTTCTCCAACAGCCGCCGCTCCACCTCGCGAACGGTGAGCGAGTCGTCGACCACCAGCACGCGCTTGCGCACCGGGCCGGTTGACTCGGCGCTCGCACGAAGCTTTTCGAGGCCGCCGGCCGTGAGCAGCTTGTCGATGCTGCGGACCAAATCGTCGGTGTCGAGAATCAGAACCGGCGAGCCGTCCTCAAGGATGGCGCCCGCGCTGACGTTTGATACCTTGCCCAAGCGGCGGTCCAGCGGGATGACCACGAGTTCGCGCAGGCCGTCGAAGCGGTCAACAACCAAACCGTAACGCGTCAACCGGTCGCTGATGACGATCGTGTTCAGCACGCCGCCGGATCTGGGCGCTGCCGGCAGCCGGAGCGCCTGCGCCGCTTCCACCATGCCGACGTGGACACCGTCCACCGTGCAGTACTGGCGCCCCTCCGCCGTGTGAACCTCTTCGAGCGGAACGCGCAGGCAGCGATCGATGTGGGAAAGCGGCATGGCGTAGGCTTCTCCCCCAATCTCGAATAGCAGAGAGCGAACTACCGAGAGCGTGAGCGGAAGCAGTAGGTGGACGGACGTGCCCGCGCCCGGTCTGGATTCCACCCGGACCGAGCCGCCGACCTCCCGCGCCATCGACTGAACGATATCCAGGCCCACACCGCGCCCGGAGACCTCGCTGACAGCGTTTCGCGTGCTGAAACCGGGCAGGAACAGGAACTCGAAAAGCTCGGCGTCGCTGAACCCGGCGGCCATCTCAGCGGGCGCGTAACCGCGCGCGGCCACCTGCGCCCGAAGCATTTCGGCGTCAATGCCCGCGCCGTCGTCGGAGACCGTGATACTCAATAGGCCGGAGATATGGCGCGCCGCCAGCGTGATTCGCCCTTCGGCGGGCTTGCCGGCGGCTGCGCGCCGTGCGGGGTCTTCAATGCCGTGATCCACAGCGTTGCGCAGCAGGTGCGTCAGCGGGGCTTCCAGCTTCTCCAGGATATCGCGATCCACCTGCGTGCTCTGGCCTTCAATTTCAAGCCGGACACTCTTGCCCATACTGCGCGCGAGATCGCGCACCATGCGCGGATAGCCGTGCACGGCGTCGGAGAAGGGGCGCATGCGAGTGGCCACCGCTTCGAAGTACAGGCGGTTGGAAAGTTGTTCGATGCGGTGTGCGTAGTCGGCGAAAGCGTGCGCGTGCGCCAGCGTGAGATTGTGCAGTTGCTCTGCCTCCGCCGCCACGCCGCCTGCCTCCCGCTCGCCCGCCGAGAGCTTCCCGGAAAGCTCCGCCTGGCGCTGCTGGATGCGCCGCAAACCAGCCTGCAGGGTCTTCAGGGATTTGGCCTGCACGAGGCATTCGCCTGCGAGGCCGACCAGCCGGTTCAGGTTGTCGGCGAACACCCGCACATACCCGTCGCCCGCGGAGTCCGGCGGAGACGCAATGCTCGCAGCGGCCCTGGGCGCAGGTGCGGGCTCCTGTTCCGCGGCCTCTCCGAGACGCGCGGCAAGGCGGGCCACAACCGAACGCTGCGAATGGAGGCTTTCAGGAATCGCCTTAGGATCGAGCTTACATAGCGAGCCATAGACGGCCGAGGCTTCCTGTAAGAGGCTGACATCCGCCGGACCCAACTTCCGCTTGCCCTGGCGCGCCGCCGAAAAGACCTTCTCCATCGCGTGCGCCAGGCCGGCGGCTTCTTCCAGGCCCGCCATCCGGGCGGCCCCTTTGACGGAATGAGCGGCGCGCATCAACGAATCGAGCTTTTCGCCGGCCAATTCCTCACTTCCCGCCGATAGTTCCTGGTCGAGCACGCCGGCGTGGACTTCGAGTTCTGTTCGGAAAAGGTCAAGAACGGAGAAGTCCGCGCGCTCATGGGAGGCGGCGGGCGCGACCGGAGCGGGCGAGGCAAGCTCGGCCACGAGGGCTTCGATCTCGGCTGATTCTTCAGCCGCCAGGCGAACCAGGCGGTCCGGAGCGGCGGCTGCAAGCGCATGGAGAACATCGTTGGCACGAAGCAGGCGGTCGATATCCTGGGATGCCAGCACGCAGCGGCCCTGCTGCGCCGCCGAGAGCACGTCTTCCATGGCGTGCGCGAGCGTAACCACCGGATCGACCCCGGCCATCCGCGCCGCGCCTTTCACCGAATGGGCCGCCCGCATCAACGGCTCGATCTTCGCGGGCGACGTTTCCCCCTCAACCGAGACGAGCCCGGCTTCCAAAGCCCGTGCATGGGTTTCAAGTTCCGTGCGGAACAGCTCGAGCAGAGAGGCGTCTGCTGCCGGTTTTGGAGGCGGAGCCGGAGCCTGCTGCGGCCGTGCGCGTTCCGGCTCCTTGGCCCGCGGTGCGCACCGAAGAGAACGGATGGCGGAGGCCGCCTGCTCGAACTCGGAGGCCCTGGCAGCCGCTTCCTCCGGGATCTTTCCCGGTTCGAGCGCGGCCAGAGCAAGGAAATTCGCATTAGCGTCGCGGAGAGCGCGCAGGTGCGACGCGTCAAGCTCCAGTTCCCCTTTCATCGCCGCCGACAGCACGTCCTCCATGGCGTGCGCCAGCGTAACCACCGGATCGATCCCGGTCATGCGCGCCGCGCCTTTCAAAGAGTGAGCGGCGCGCATCAGCGGCTCGATTTGCGCCGGAGCTGTCTGGCCTCCCTCAGCCGGCAGCCCGGTTTCGAGCGCACGCCCGTGGGTTTCGAGTTCCGTGCGGAAGAGTTCCAGCAGGAAGAGATCGGGGCCGGCGCTCATTCTAGGCTCCTGGCTGCGCTTTCAAGCAGCCGGTCTTCGTCGAGCAGAGCCACCTGCCGGCCGTCTAATTCGAAGATTGCGGCCGTGAGACTCCCGGGCGCCCGGGCCAGAGTCGCGGGCCGGGCCGTCAGCGCTTTCCGGAGCACCCGGCGGAAGCCGGCCATCTCCTCCGCGGTAAAGACGAACCGCTGCCCGCTTCTTGCGGCGATGAACATGCGCCGGGGCTGCGACTTCGACTCCAGCGCCATCAACCTAGCGGGGCAGCAGCACGGAAGCAACTCGCCGTCCACGTTCACTAAACCGAGAAAGGTGTTCCCGCTGCGCCCGGGAACGGTGTGAACCGGACGCGCCTCCACGGCGCGCACCACTGCCTCGGCTTTCAGTGCAAGCCACTCGCCGGCGATACGAAAGATAACCACGGGAACCACCTCGTCCTGTTCTTCCGCCGGCTTTTCGGCAAGCGCACGAGCCCACTCGCAGCGCTGCTCTTCCGGCACCTCGCGTTCGAGCAGCGCGCGTCCGGCGCGCGCGTATTCCGGACAGTGCCGGCAATGCGCCAGTTGGACCAGTTGCGGGCAGGAGCCGTCGCCCTCGATTCCTACGGTCTTCCAGCAGTGCTCAGCCGCCATTCTGTGCCTCCGCTTCGCTCACCTGCTGTGCGCGCCGGCTGTAAAGCCGGGCCTGCGCGCCGCTCTGAAGAACGCTCATATGCAGCAACGTATCGTAGTGATTCGGATTCAGGTACAGCGCCTTGCGGAAGCACTCTTCCGCGCTCCGCGCGGAGCCGCGCGCCTCCTCAATCAGGCCCTTCAGAAAATACGCATCCGCAGAGAGGGGTTGACTCTTCAGAACCTCGTCGCACAGGACGGAAGCTTTTTCGATCTCGCCGGCGTCGGCAAGGCGGCGTGCATCCTCGAGCCGCGAGCTCGCCGCTTCCGTCGGGGCGGACGGGCCCGTCTCAAGCGCAGCGCGCCCGGCAACAGGTTCGATTCTCCCCGGTCTTGCAGGGTTTTGCGATTTCTGAACGGGCCGGGGCGCCGCATTCGATACGCTGCCTGCCGCGCGGGCTCTCCGGCCCGCCCAGGCCCCCTGGTGGGACAACGGCTCGTCCCCCTCGCCTTCCAGCGCGGCGAGTTCCGCGTGCCCGGTGAACAGCACGCCGTCGCGAGCCAGCAGGCGCTGAAGGTTTTCGAAAACAATCCGCCGCGCCTCGCCAGAGAGATAAATAAGGACATTGCGGCAGAAAACGAAATCGTACGCCGCTTCCTCCGACAAAAAAGCTGGATCGGCTAGGTTGGCCTGGCGAAAGCAAACCATGGAGGAGATTTCCCCAGACAACCGGGCCTCGCCGTCTTCGCGAGTAAAGTAGCCGTTGGGCGGCCCCTCCCGGAAGGAGGCCTTTCCGTAAACCGCCCGGCGCGCGGCATCGAGCGCCCGCGCACTGATATCGGCCGCGTCAACCTGAAAGCGCCCGGGAGCGAGGCCCGCGTCGAGCAGCGCCATCACGATCGAATACGGCTCTTCGCCGGTCGCGCAGGGCGCCGACAAAATCCGCAGCGGGCGGGCGCGCTTCCACTCACCGGCCAGCGACGCGAGCAGCGCAAACGCCGGCGGGTCGCGAAAGAACCAGGTCTCGGGCACCACCACCCGGTCCAGCAGCGCCTGGAACGCTCCCGGCGAGCCGCGCAGCCGCTCAACACAAGGGCCGCACCGCCCGTCGCATTTCATCTCCGCGCGGATCACCTGCGCGAAGGTGCCGGCGCCGGTTGATTCCGGGTCGAACCCGATCGCTTCGCGGACCAGTTTCGCAATGGGAACGCACTCAGTCATCGTCGCGGAATAGCCGTTGTTTCACTTCCTCCGGCAGAAGCCGGTCCACCGTCACGCGCTGGATGGCCCCGCCGGGGTCCGGCAGCAGGTCGCCGAGGAAAGGCGTTCCGTCGGCGCGCACGCCAGGCGGCTGGAAATCCTCCTCGCGGCAGGAAAGGGTCTCCATCATCTTCTCGGCCATGAGCCCCAACAGGCGTCCGGCCTGATAGCGGACTACTGCGATGCGCGTACTCATCAGCGGCCGGGCCGGCGCCCCGGTGAGCAGAGCCGAAACATCGATGACGGGAACGGCCGTGCCGCGATACGTGAACGTTCCCGCGACCCACTCCGGCGCCATCGCAACACTCCTCAAATGCGGCACGGGTAGTACTTCAACCACGGGCCCCGCGGGAATCCCGTAGCGTTCGTCGCCCGCCTGGAACAGCAGCAGGAGCATGCCTAGCCTTCCTCCGAGAACCGCGCCACTCCGCTGCGAAGGCCGGATACTGCGGCGCGGAGGACATCCGCCGCGGCGCGCAATTCCGCGAGAGCGCTGGTGGTCTCCGACGCCGCCCCGTTCAACTCCTGCATGGCGGCCGTGATCTGGCCGGCCGCTTCGGATTGGCCCTGCATGCTGGCGTTCACGGCCTCGTAATTCGGCCCGAGTTCTTGTGTATAGGCAATCAGGTCGCGCAGGCTCTCGCTGGTCCGGCTCACCTCGACCGTACCGGCGCGGACCCGGGCGGTATACGCTTCCACGGCCGCCACGCCATTTTGAACGGCCTGCCGCATCGCGCCGATCGATTCCTCGATCTCCAGGGCCGCGACCGAGGTCTGGTCCGCCAGCCGCCGGACCTCAAGCGCCACAACTGCGAAGCCCGCCGCCTGCTTGCCCGCCTTTTCCGCCTCGATGGCTGCGTTCAGCGACAGCAGGTTGGTACGGTTCGCAATTCGCGTCATGGTTTCGACGATCGCGCCGATGCGCTCGGACTGACACCGGATCGCGTCCAGCGCTTCCGTCAGCCCTTCGCCGGTTCGCGCCAGCATCTCGATGGTTTCGGTGATGCCGCTCAGCGACTGCATTCCCTCATCGGCCAGCGTGACTGCCTCGCCGGCCATTCCCTTCAGTTTCTCCATGCGCGCCGCGAGCTCCCCGACAGTCGCATAGATTTCCTTGCTCGTCGCCGCGGTCTCGCTGGTGGAAGCGGCCTGCCTGGAAACCGAGCGTTCCAACTGCCGCACTGCCGCGGAGATCTGCGTCGCCGAGCCAGTGACCTGAACCCCCGAGCGCCGGACGTCGTTGAGCAGGGCGTCAAGCGAATTGCACATGGTGCGGAAAGCCTGGAGCAACTGCCAGGATTCATCTCTGGCCCATTCCACTGCTCCGGAGGCGCCCGCAACACGCTGGAGTTCTTCGTCGGACACGCCGCGCTGGGCCTGCTGCAAACGGCCGGCCGCAACCTGGCCCGCCACGGCCGCCACATGCTTGAGCGGCCGCGAGGTGTTCCGCGCCACACTGATCATCAGAAACGCCGCGAGCGCGGCCGAAAGCGAAGTCAACACCAACGCAACGAGGCGTCTGCCGCGGTCCGCTGCGATGCGGCCGGCGATCAGTCCCGCGGCTTCTTCGCAGGCCACCTGCCACAAAAAGGAACCTGCGGCGAGCAGACGGTCCGCCGCCCCATACGCCTCCTCGATGGATCCCGGGTCCTGCGGATTCGCTGCGGCCGCCTTGGCTAAGAATGTCCGGCTGGCCTCAGCGTGCGCCTCGAGCAGTTGAGGGATCCGCGAAGGCATGCCGGACGTTGCGGAGCGCGCGGTCTCGCGGATGTGCTCCAGTTCCGCCAGGTCAAGCTTTGCCATTTGGGTGGTGAAGGCGAGCAGCCTGCCCTGCGGTAAATCGCGGCGGATGGACAGCCGCACGTCGGCCAGGTTGTCTTGAAGTTTCGGCATCGACACGGCCGCAATCTGCAGCAGGTAGAAGGAATGGATCTCCGAGTCAAGCACCAGTCCTGAGGCGTCGGCGAGGCGCTTCAGCGTCGCCGCGATCGTCTCGCGGAGTTCCGCGTAGCGCGCGTCGGTTTCGTCGTTGACGGCCCGGCTGTCGCGCAGGCGCCGCCAGTGTTCCAGGCCGCCGGCGAGCCGCTGCCGGTCGATCGGCGCCCGCGCTCTTTGCAGGCGGGAAAACGCGGCGTCGATGCGCTGAGCCGCCCTTGCGGCGCGGCCGGGATCGGAGGCGACGAGCATCTGGTGCTGCGGAACCAGCTCGGCGATCTCGCGCAGGGAGTTCATAGCTTCGACTCCGGCGCTCTCAACCTCGGCCGAGCGGATTCTTTCGTCAAAGCCGGCCACCGTGTAATAGAGCAGGACCGCGAGCGGAAGCGCGAAACCGGCGCTGACAATCAGGAGCTTCTGCGCAAGGGTGAAGCGGGCAAGATATCTGTTCATGTTTCACGCCGTGATGTGGAAGCGGCTGACCTCTTTTTGAAGGCTTTCAAGCGCACAATTGAGCTGATCGGTGGCCGATTTGAACTCGACAACCGACTGGCGCGTGCGCTCCGCCGTCTCCGAAAGCTGGCTGATCGCCTCGCTGATCTGCTGCGCGCTTTCGGCCTGCCCGCGCATGCCCTGCCGGAAGGCGTCAAAAGGCGCTCCCAGCGCCTGCACCTGTTGGATGATGCCGCCCAACTGCGCGCCCACCGCTTCCACTTCCTCGGCGCGCTGGCGCACCTCCATGGAGAACTTGTCCATCTCCATGACGCCGCTCGACACCGAGGCCTGCATTTCCCGGATGACTGTGGCGATGTCTTCGGTCGCCGCGGCGGTCTGGTCGGCCAGGCGGCCGATCTCGCGCGCCACGACGGAGAAACCGCGGCCGTACTCGCCCGCCTTCTCGGCCTCGATTGCCGCGTTCAAGGCCAGCATTCCGGTTTGATCGGAGATCTTATTGATGGTCGTGATGACGCTGGAAATCTTGCCCGCGCGGTCGCTGACCACTCCCAGCCTGGCGGCGATCGAATCCGTTGAGCGGGCCAGTTGCTCGATGGCGGCGCGCATGCGCGCGAGGTCGTGCTGCCCGGCTTCCGCCCGGCTGCCCGCCTCGTTCACCGCTGCGCCTACTTCCTCCATGGTCCGCAACAGGTTTGCTGAAGTGGCGGAGATCTCCTTGCTGGTGGCGGTCACCTCGCGCGTCGAGGCCGCCTGTTCGGCCGCCGCGGCTTCCAGTTCACGGGCGGAAGCGGCGATCTGTTTTGCCGAGGAGTTCACCTGAATGCCGGAACGCTGCACCTGCCCGATCAGCGAGTCGAGATTGCCGCTCATCGCGGCGAAGGCTTCCAGCAGGTCCGAGGTTTCATCCCGGGAATGCAATGGCCCGGGCCGGCCCCCATCCGAACCGTTGCCGCAGTAGCTGGAGATTTCCTGGCGCGCCTCGATCAGGTCGCCTGCGGCGATCTTCTGCGCTACCCCCGCTGCCACGGCCAGCGGCTGCGCTAGCCGGCTGCTGAGAAAAGCCGCCAGCGCCAGGGCGACCAACAGCGCCGCAAAGCCGCCGGCTGCCATCTTTGCCAGCAGGCTCCGGACGGAAGCGTCAATGGTGGAAATCGCGGATTCGTACTCGTCCTGGTAGGTCCCGGCGCTGATCAACCAGTCCCACGGCTCGAAGTAGACGAGGGCGGCGATCCTGACGCGGTCGGCTGAGTCGCCGGGATTGCGCCAGGGATACTCCTCGAAAAAGATTTCGCCGGGACGTACGGTTGCAGCGCGCGCCACCAGCCGCTGGATCGTGGGCCTTCCTGCGGCGTCCCGCATTTCCCAGATGTTCTCGCCGTCGCGCCGGCTGTCCTGCGAGACGATATAGCGGCCCCGCATCTCGCCCCGGGGGCCGATGACGCCGACGTAGCCGGTCTTCCCGACGGTCAGCTTCAAAATGGCCGCGCGGACGGCTTCCATCGCCTGCTGCCGGCCGCCTCGTCCGGATGCGAGCGCCTCCGCCGTGGCGCACAGGGCATAGACGTTGCGCGCCGCCTGTCCGGCGGTCTCCTAGCCGATGTTTCTCAGCTCTCGCGCCGCCTCCCCGCCCACCGAACCCTTAAATTCGAACGTGAACGCCAGCGTTGCGAGCAGCGGCAGGATCGCCGCCGCGCTTGCCAGCACCATCACTTTCGTCTTAACCGTCGCCCTCATCTGCTCTCCTTGCCCGTACCGCCGGCCTTCATCCGCAGTCCTTCCCGTGCCGCAATCGTCGGCTCGAACCGCGCCCGCGCCTCCGCCACCACCCGCTCCAGTTCCTCATCGGTCCGGTCCGGATCGTGATGGAACAATGCCAACTGCTCTACGCCCGCATCCCGGGCCAGCCGCACGGCGTCGGCCCACGTGCTGAGGCCCCAGCCGCGGCCCCCAGGGTATTCCGACGGCAGATAGTGCGCGTCACAGATCAGCAGATCGGCCTCGCGGCAGTTGCGCAGGACTGCGGCATCGATTCCCGCGTCGCCGTGCTCGTGATCCGTGATGTAGACCACAACGGCGTCCGGCGCCTCGATCCGGTAGCCGGTCGCGCCGGAAGGATGGCACAGCGCAAACGGCCGCACGCGGACGTCGCCCGCCTCGATGCCCTCCTCCGTTACGCGGTGAAACGCAAATTCACGCGCACCGCCGGGGAAAGGCACGGGAAAGTACGGTTGAGTCATCTGGTTGCGCAAGGCGGCTTCCAGCCTTTGTTCGGGCATGCCCGCGCAAAACGTGATCCGGCAGCCAGGCTCGTACAGGGGTGAAAAGAACGGCAGTCCCTGGATATGATCCCAGTGGAGATGCGAATAGAAGATATGGATCGCGGGCTCGCTCAGGTTCCGGCCGAGCGCGTGCGCGCCGGTGCCGGTATCGAAAATCAGGGGAGGAACGGCGCCGCGCCGCACCTCTACGCAGGCGGTGTTCCCGCCGTGCTCCATGTGCTGCGGGCGCGGCGAGGGAAGCGAGCCGCGAACGCCCCAGAAGACCACCTCCAGGCCGCCGCGTTCCGCCTTGCTCTCCGCAACACCGCGCATCCTCGACTCCCGGCCGTGATCGTCAGCGCTTGGCTGGGATCCCGTGCTTCTTCATGAGCCTGTACAGATAACTTTCGCTGACACCCAACTTGCGCGCCGCGTCCGGGACGCGCTCATGCCGCGCAAGTTCCCTCTCGATCGCCTCGCGCTCAGTGCGATCGAGCAGCGAAGCGAGCGTGCCTTCCGCCGGCGCCGGCGCGGAGGGCGCCCTCAACAGAGCCGCGGGCAGATGCGCGCGCTGGATCAAGCCCCCGCGCGGAGCGCAGACGTACGCAGCGCGCAGCACGTTTTGCAACTCGCGCACGTTGCCCGGCCATGTATACTCCTTCAGCGCCTCCAGCGCCGAAACGCTCAACCCGCGGATGCCGTGCTGCCAGCGATTCTCCATCTCGGTGAGGAAGTGCTCCGCCAGGGCTCCGATGTCGGCGCTGCGATTTCGCAGCGCCGGCAGGACAAGCTTCGCCTGGGCCAGGCGAAAATAAAGGTCCTCGCGCATCTTCGTCCCGCGCAGTTCGTCCTCGGAATGATTGCTGGCGGCGACGATCTTCACGTCCGCCTTGAGCAGCTTGGCGCCGCCGAGCCGGAAGTACTCGCGTTCCTGGAGCACCCGCAGCAGCTTGCTCTGGAGCGCCAGCGGCATCTCGGAAATCTCGTCCAGGAAGAGCGTGCCTCCGCGCGCCTGCTCGATCCGCCCGGCCTGCGGCGAAACTCCGGTCGCCGTGCCGGGCTCGATGCCGCAGAACTCGGCGTCCAACAACTCGCCTCGAATCGCGGCGCAGTTCAACGCGATGAATTCGCCGGAGCGTCCCCACAGCTCATGCAGCGATCGCGCCGCCAGTTCCTTGCCCGTCCCAGTCTCGCCCAGCAGCAGAACCGAATCCGCACAGCGGCACATCTCAGTCGATCGCGCCAATTCGGCCCGCAGGACGCCTCCTACGAGCCTGTGCCAGCACGACGCCGCGGCACGCTCGCTGGAAGGCGTGGATGCCGGCTGCTGGGCGTTAGCCGCCGGTAAGGACAGAGCGGAAAGCAGAAGGATCTGGCGGGCAAGCTGGTCCTGCCAGGCAGGCGAGCTGGATTCGGAATACAGCACCGCCAGATCCCTCCCGCTGCCGTTCATCGACCAGCGGTAGATACGGGCCTCCTCATCCTCAATTAAGGCCTGGCCGGTGGGCGCTCCGGGCCTGGCGCGCTCGGCCAGCACCGCGCGGCCCCCTCCCTCAACACGGAAGAGGGCGGCCGAAATCGGCGCCTGGCACTGCTCCAGAGCCTCCAGGAGGCGGTCCGCCGTGGGAGCCATCCCAGCGCGTACGGATTCCTCAAGCGCCGCATTGATCGCCTCCAGGCTCGCGATAGCACTCTCATGAGGCCTGTCTCCGGGCGGAGGCACGGAAATGCCGGAGATCGAAACCGCCGCGATGCCGTCTTCCGGCGACAACTGCTCGATCCACGCGCAGACGGAGCCGAACCGGATCGGCTGCGCGGGATTCACCCGGGTGAGGCCGCGCACCAGCGAGCCGTCCAGCATGACCGCGGCATTGCCAAGTGGTTGCACATACACGCTCGCGCCGTCGCATTTCAAGCGAAGGTGCCGGCTGCGCACGCCCGGCGCGCAGATGCGCACGTCTGCCTCCGAGCCGCTGCCGATGCTGTATTCACCGTCTGCCAAAGTAAGGCTGCCGCGCTCCCCCTCAACTTCGTGCGAGAGCTGCCATCCCGAAACCAGGGGCCGGCCGGTCTCGGGGAGGTCGGCAATCCGGATGCGCGCCTGCATGAATTAGTGGTCAGTAATATATGAAAAATAGCAATAATAGCACTTCCTGGCTGAAACTCCGGCTTACAGCACCGCCTTGCCGTCCCGGTGAACCCAGGTGAGAAGCCGCAGTCTCTTATCGGTCATTTCCGCGTCCTTCTGTAGGTCTGGCTCCAGTCCGTTGGAAGCCGCTGCCGAATTCTTGCTGCACCAGGCACGAGGCCCTGGAGGAACAGAGGTGGCGCGGCCGGGGTGCCAGATGTTCTGACCAAGTAGTCAGTGCCGCGCCAGCCCGCCCCCTCGGACTCCAGCCACGGCCCGCAAACACGGCTATAACCTCTGGCACTTTTTGAACCAAGCGGGACCGGTCCCTGGGTACCGGCACTTCAGATCCCGCGTGCAGCACTCGTCATCGTGGGAGCAACCCTCGCCCTCGGAGGAGCAGCCGAGGACGATGTAGCCGCCGAAAACCGCCCACATCTTTTGCGGGTCCATCCCAGCCCTACGCGGCGGCAATTCGGTGAAGCAAATTCGAACTTCTTTGTGGTGTCCTTTCATGGTGGTCTTCCTCTTAGCAAATAAGGAGCCAGTCTTGGCGGCCCGTGGGAGCGCCTCCGCAGCCGCGGTCCGCCCGTAGGGTCAGCCTGAGTCCAGGCACTCCGAACAGCCTCGAAAATACCGGCCGCGGATATCCATGGCGGCGGCGCGGTTCTCCAGCTACCGCGCCAGGCTCTCGATGGTCGGGTTCACGGCCAGCACTTCGGAATGGAGCCGCACCTGGAAGCGCTTCTCGATGGCTGCGATCAGGGCGGCTGCGTCGATCGACTCGACGGCCAACTCCTCGAATGTATCCCGCGTGCCCACGCTTTCGGGCGTCATGCGCATCTGCTCGCACCACATGCGGTGGAGGATCTTCTCCATCTCAGTCGAGGGCGGCGTTTTCGCGGCGCGGCGCGCCTCCTCCGCGGCAACCAGAGCCCCCATCCGATCGGCCTGGTCTCGGAATTCGCCGCGCTCAAGCCTCTGGCGCAACACATAGCGCTGAAGCTTCCCGCTGGTCGTCTTCGGGAAACCGTTCGGCCGTAGCGGAACAAGGGTGCCGGGCGCGATGCCGAATGTGCGGCGGATTCGCCGCACGGCGTCCGCAAACACAGGAGCGGCGGCTTTCTCGGAGACGCAGCCGATGAACAGGGCGAGACGTTCGCGGCCGGCCCCCTCGGGCGTCCACGCCGAGACCGCGACTTTGCCTGCCTGAACGCCGGGCGCCGCCGCAGCGGCGGCTTCCAGATCGTGCGCATACAAGTTCTGGCCATTGACGAAAATCAGGTCTTTGGCTCTGCCCGTAACGATCAGCCGGCCCGTCCGCAGAAAGCCGAGATCCCCCGTCCTCAGCCAGTCGCCGCAGAAGGCCTGGCGGGTCGCCTCTGGGTCCCGCCAGTAGCCCTGCATCACATTGGGGCCGCGCACTTGAATGTGGCCGGCGGCCCCCTCATCCAAAACCCGGTCCTCATCGTCCACAATCCGGATTTCGACGGACGGAGCCGGCGGTCCTTCCACCGCAAATCGCACGGCGTCCGGACCGTCGGAGGCTACCGCGCGGCGGTTCTCCTGCAACATCCGGCGGTCCAGGCTCTCGATCAGAGGAGGACTACCCGGCGCGGAAAACGCCACCGCCAGACTGGCCTCGGCAAGGCCGTAGACCGGGCACATAGCCTCGCGCCTCAGGCCGAAACACGCAGTTCGCTCGAGAAAGCGCTCCATCGTGGCGACCGAGATCGGCTCGGCGCCGTTCACTACCAGGCGCACGGAAGAGAGATCGCGCCTACGCTCCGGCTGGCGTTCGAGCGCGCGCAGCACGAGCTCATAGGCGAAGTTCGGCCCGCCGGTGATCGTAGCGCGGCAGCCCTCGAGCGCGTCCAGCCACAGCAGCGGTCGCCGGATCATGTGCCGCGGCTCGAGCTGGAATTGCGGGATCAGCGCGTACAACGGCGTCAGGTGGAATCCGATCAGCCCCATGTCGTGGTAGAGCGGCATCCAGTTCAAAGTCGAGTCGTCGGCGGTGAAGGCGGCCGCGCGCCCGATGGACTCCATGTTGGCGAGCAAATTGGCGTGCGTGAGCACGACTCCTTTCGGCTCGCCCGTGCTTCCGGAGGAAAACTGGATGAAAGCGGGACTGTCCGGATCAGGATTCGAATCGCCGCCGGCCGGGGCGTGGGCCTCCAGTTCGCCCACAAGGAGAACGCGCGCCGAGGGCACGGAGCCCCGCACGGACGAGGCATCGTCGGCAACGACGAAAGGCCGTTCCAGCCTCATCCAAACCCGGGCGATCTTGTCCTCTACCCGGCCGGCGTGCCAGCCGCCGGCGGGCGCTAAAGGAGCCGGAAGCGCGCCCAACGAGACGCATCCCCAGAACGCGGACAGGAAGGCGGGATTCGAAGCCGAAACCACTACAACCGGATCGCCGGGGCGAACGCCCGCCTCGGCCAGACCAGTATGAACGCGCCGGGCGAGCATAAGCACTTCGTCGGCTGCGTGCAGGCGGACTGAACTGTCATCCGCGATGTAGCTGACCGGCGCGAGGCCCGTTTCAGCCGCACGGCGAAGCACAGATATGAGATTCGCGATTGTTGGCCCTCCTTATCGGGCGGCTGCCGGCCGCGCTGCGCGGGTTAGACCCGCCGCCACGCGCGAACCTTCGGCAAAGCGCCTGTTTTCTCCACTTGCATTTGTTTTCTATGCAGTGGACGTCCGAGTGCGGGTAAGTGACGAAGCCGCAGCATCCCGAACTATTCCCGCAAAATTCTCCGCCATTGGCGCACCCGCCGAAAACCGCGGATAGCCTCCCGGCATCCAGAAGCGCGCCGCGCAGCGGCAGTTCCGCGATTCGTATCTTCAACGGCTTCCTTTTCATAGACACCTCAGGGGTGCCAGCGCCTGCGCTTGCGGCCGAAACGTCACCGCGCCCGACCTTCCCCTCAGAAACGGCCCGCAGCGGAGGCCTCTAGACGGCGTCGGTATTCTCCCAGCATCTGCCCCCCAGACGACCGCGGGTGCACCAGGCGCCGGTGCAGCAAGGGTGGCACTCGTCACACACTCCTCCCACCGGCACGCACTCACCGCCGAAAACCTTGGCTATCGATTCGTCATCGAGCCCGGACGTCCGCGCCGGCAGCTCGTAAATCCTGATCCTCAAGTCACGCATGCTATTCACCTCCCAATACGATGAAGAACTGTGCGGTCGTCAACGGGCCGGGTAGGAGTTTTCGGCGCCGCTCGACAGGCAGCCCTCACTCGGGTTGCGAACTGCATACGCCGGTGCGGCCCCATTTCCCCCTGCGGATGCAGTAATTACTAGAAATACCGCACCAGCAATCGCAATCATCCTCGCAGTCGTGATCCCATCCGCAGCCGCCCCCGAGCATGCTCGACACCGCTTCACGGGAGAGAGGAATACTGCGATGCGGCAGGTCGCGAACCTGTATTCGCTGTATTCTCAGTGTGCGCATCGGATCCTCCGTTCGGCTTTCCCTGAGTCATTCTCACTTCGGCGGAGAGCACCACGGGAGAGCGGTAAGCGCCCCCCTACCAATCCCTTTCGCACGCGCCGTCGCGGCAGATAAGCCCGATGGCGCAGTCGCAGTTGGCCCGGCAGGGCTCGCCTTCCGCCGAGCCAAGGCTTTCCAGCACCCGGCGCAACTCGGCCTGCGTGGACTCGGCGTTCCGCGGCGCCAGGGCGCCGATTCCGATTCTGAGGCGTTTCGTCTCCATGTGAGAAGTACTCATGGTTTCAGCGTGACCCGCACCCACTAGCGGCAGTAATAATTCCGCTGCTCGGGATTCCACGTGCAGTTCATATCGCAAAAGCAGCAATCGTAATTATCCTGGCAGACGTGGCCCTTGCAATCGCCGCCGAAGACCTTAACGGTCTCTTCCGGCGATAGCACGGTGCTGCGCGGCGGCAGCTCGCTGAGGTGTATCTTCAGGTGCTCTGCTTTCATGCCGCTCCTTAGTGCACGTAGGATGCCGTTTGTCTTTCTGCGTGCAACGCGGCCAATTTTCGCGGTAACAGGGAATTATTTAGCTCGGAACGCCGGCGGCACTGTACTCTATGTCTGACCATGTGGTCACAACCACTCCCGTCCAAATTAGCTTCCGCGCCACGCGGGCGTAGTGCTGAGCAGGAAAGGCGGAAGCCGCTGTAATGTAAATCTGGGTTCGGCAACAACCAGATTGACCTGCTCTCAATAATCTCGTCCAGTCATAATTTGGAAAGCTCCCTTGATGACAGCGAGAGGAGTTTTCGAAATGAAGAAGACGAAGTTCACCGAAGAGCAGATGATCGAGGCCGTGAACGAGGATTTCGGGGAGATCGAACAAAACACCGCAGACGCCCGTTTAGGCCTTCAAGATCGCCTCGAGCAGAGCGCCATGACGGCCGCCCACATCGACAATGGTTGGGAATTTCGCGTAGTCGTGCCTGTTGATGAGCGCCGGCGCCTGCATGTCCGATAAGCGCGCCATCCAGCCTTCATAGACTTGAGCGGCAGCGCGATCCCTCCGAAGATAGTCGAACAGTTCCGTGCCGTACACATGCTCGAATGCACACTGGCCAGTTAGCACCGAGTGGTGGAGGTGAGTGACTCCTGGAATTCCAGTGGAATGGAGCATGAGCGAGCAGGGCGCCCGGCAGAACCGAATCCGGGCTATCGCTCAACAGAGTGGCGGCGAGAGGAGTCAATGCAAAATCGCCATTTTCGACTTGTTGAAACAAGCCGATGCTGGCGAGGGCGCGGAGCAGCCGGTACAATGCCTGCGGCTGTGTGCCGCTAGCTCGACCCAGTTCCTCGACGCCCTTCGGACCGTCCTTGAGCAGATCGGGAATACCAAGAACGGCGGCCGTGCAGATCGCCTGTGCGCGGAAATGCCCGGTCGCAAGCTCCACTATTTCGAGGTGGAGCGGCAGCTTGGTTTGTGTTGCGTGTTCCATAGCCAACCTTACAGGCGCCCACTTCAGGCGTCTCCAAGCCAACCGGGGCGCCGAATACTTAGTCGCGGCTAGGCCTCTTATTGCTCCAATCGCTGTGACCAAAGTTACAAAGAGTATCCGAAAGCCCGACAACTGGCAGCCTGACATGGCGGGC